>NZ_CAWMYC010000101.1:0-97427 GCF_963872035.1 Scytonema sp. HK-05 | reverse complement strand
AGCACCGTTTGACCCTACCGGGCTAGAGCAACAAATTCAGCAGTTGCAAGCTTGTGTGAGCTCATTAACTGAGGCATTTAACCAGCGCTCAGAGCTACAGCAAATAGAACAGTTAAGCCAAACCACCACCCAACTGCAACAGCATGTTTCTGCACTTCCTCCCTACTTTGACACCAGCGATCTGAAGCAAGAAATTCAACAGATCAGAGCAGAACTCCAATCCCTACGCCAACAGGTACAATCCTCAACCCCTCCTGCCGAAACAGTCAACGGTGGTCAAACCGGGTTAGCGCACCCAGAGCTTAATGGCAAACTCGCCAGACTCCCGCAACTGTTCAAGAGTTTCGCTCAGATGCAGCACCAGTTGGTAGAGCTACAGCGCTTAACTGCTAAAAGCGATCGCACAACTGTGCCCCCGCAAGAGCAGTTGTCTGAACTATCCCCAATAACGCATCGGGTTGCTTCCTCAAACGGAACGCAATTGACAACCAGTCTGAAAAATCAACGCTTGAGTGTAGAACCACTCATGGCGATGGCTGAGGCTCGTGGCATTGGCAAAGAATTTCAGATGGTGATACAAGCAGCCAAGAAACACCATCTTACACTGAATCCGTGGCCTACTAACCTGATGATTAGTCCTGCGGCTCACTTGCTATGTACTGCGCGAAGAAATTCCTCTCAATGCCTGTTTATCATTTCGGGACAGCCTACGATGGATCGAAAAGTCCGACTCTGGGTATCAACGCATGCGATCGCTGAATTTTATCCGGTTAGGCAACAAACTGTCACATCCCTCCTGGGATTTGATGGGTGGCGCGAGATGGATAAGGCACAGATAGAGGAGTTCGTCGCTAGTCTGAATCGGTTATTTGAAGAAGCCAGCGTTTAAATCAAACCAGGCAAAGTTGAGAAGCCTGGACTTTAATTAGCGCTATGAACCACATAGCAATAGTTTCAGCCTTCCGAAATTCCCCCGCTAAGGGGAGTTCGGCTTAAAGTTTCCGTTACCCATAATTTTGAGTGTTGCTGCTTTGATGCTGGGGCTTGGGGCTGTTGCAAATAGGGTCTAACCCGCTCTAGCCGGAGCACCCCGGTATACGCACCGCAGTAATAGATACTCATAACTGCGATGAGCGCCCAGTGGTTCTGGGGCACATCCTTAAAGGGGTTTGGCAACGAATCTGCTCGGTCTTGAGAAGAGGCTTGCAGAACTTGATCTCCACTTGGCTGGGCTTGTGCAGAGGGCGTTACCGGCTGCACGGTTTCGGTATTTTGAGCTTTGACGGGCATCGCGAAGCAGGCTGTGGCTATTCGTGCAGCTGTGGCAAGGATTCTCAGTTTCATCGCGTCAGACCAACAACTAATATTGATTCCGGCTGCGCCGGCTGGAGTTTAGACTAACCGCGCCCTAAAGCGCGGTTAGTCTAAACTCCTAATTAGCTGAAAATAGCTGTAAGTTGACACCAATGAGCAAGGCGAGAGTGCCCCTACAATTGACATATGTTGCACAAGGGGTGAAAATGGCTATAAATTTTTCATAGTTAAACACTACAATCAGTCGCCGGACGCCAAGAATTATGAGGCGTGACGGTGGATGCATTCGCTGTCAGAAATACCTCACCTTTGGCATTTATCACCCACCCGCTAGCTTCTACAATCGGTTGTGGTGTGGGCTTGTTGGGATTGCTGCTCACACTTTGTGTAGAGCGGGTTTCATTTTCAGAGTCAACAACAATCCAATTTGCGATCGCAGCATCACTGATCAACGGTTCTGTGGGACTGGCTGCTAAGCCTCCACGTCCAGTAATGACAAATCTGTTTTCATCTCGATTTGCACCTGCTCGACACACTTGGGATACTTGTGGTTCCACGATATCCACTGGCAAGTTGACTAATCCCTGACTCGGGTCGATGCTGGGATTGTTGATTTCCACTGTACCATTCAACTGAGGACCTGCCTGAGAACTGGCATTAATATCGCTCAAATCAGTAAGTTCAGGACGCTTCTGGAGTCCATAAACTCCAGCAGAGGTAATCGTAATTCTACCTCCCTTCCCTTGGTCAGCGTTGGCAATAATGTCGCTATTCTCACTCTTGACGCCGAGGATGAAACCATTAGGAGCATTTATGGTGATATCTCCGCCATTAGCATTGTTGCCAGCTTCAGCAGAAATCAAGCTATTGCGACGCATCAAGATAAAATCACGCACTTGCAAATCAATATTACCACCCTCGCCAGAAGCAGTCGCTGCTTGTAGTTTGCCTTCGTTATCCAGCGTTAGAGAGTTAGCTCTAACAAATAATGAGCCTGCACTCCCTCTTCCTTGACTGCTGACAGTGACTTGGGAACCATCCTGGACAGTTAACTGCTCAGCCGTCATCTTCACATTTCCGCCTTTACCTATGGCATTCCTTGATGTATTGGCAAATATCCCACTTGTCGATTTAGAATCGTTTGGCTGATGAGTTATGGAAATTTCATGCGCTTGAATCTCTATGTCACCAGCATCACCACTACTAGAGGTACTAGTAAGAAATCGCCCATTATTAGTCAATACCCTGTGAGCATTAATAGTAATATTACCTCCTCGGTAAGCACTTAGAGTGTCTGCGGTTAAACTTCCCCCATCAGATACACGTAAAGTCCCATCACTCACATTAATACTGATGTTACCTGCTGCACCTCTGGCTCTTTGCTCATTGCGCGTTCTTAACTCACTTGCTTCAGGTTTTCGACGCGGCTTCAATGGACCAGGAGATGGTTTTTTACCAGATATTTCTACCAATTCTTCAGCATTGATTTGAATATTACCAGATCTCTCGCCACTATTCGCCCGTGATGACACAAGCGACCCACCAAGGATAGAAACAGAACGCCCTAAAATAGTAATATCACCAGCATTACCTCGTGCGGCAGGAAAGCGTCGCTCTTCACTGCCAATTTCGGTGAGAAGAAAGCTATTACGCAAAGAAACTGAACCATTTGATTGTACTGTAATATCTCCAGAGTTTCCTCTGTTAAAGCTGATGGCAGCAAGTTGGCTGTTATCAGCTAAGGACACTGATTCATTGCCTTGCAGTGATATGTTTCCTGCACCTCTGACATCAGAAAAACTGCTGCTGACAAGAAAAGCATTTGATAAAGAGATAGAACCGTTGGCTTTGAGCGAGATATCTCCACCCCCTAGTCCATTTGCAATGCTGAAAGTCGATATTACCTTGTCTTCTGGGCTGACATCTTGCCCAATTAACGAAATTGAGCCAGTTGCTTCCAGTGTTACATTTCCACCACGTCCCTTTCCCTGAGGCTGAGTATTTAGTGCCGGCTCAACAGTCGAATTAGGTTTTCTGGCAACATTATTTATAGAAATATCTCCAGCGCGAATATAAATGTTTCCAGCACTACCAACGCCACCAGTATTTACAACATTAACAATCTGGCTCTGCTGATTCATTTTCACTCTTGCAGTAGCATCGAGCGTAACGTCTCCCCCTGGTGAACTACTTGCTGTCAAGCCTTTTCCTATACCCGCAAAAATCGTACTTCCTTCCAACAGATCTATGTTACGAGCCGTGACTCCTACTCTACCCGCTCCAATATCTATGACATTAACTGAAGCGTTGTTGATGAAGGATATATCCGCTCTCTGTATATCTAAGGGAAAACTCAAGGCAAGATTGTTGTCACGACTCGCAAGCCCTACCTTTCCGGAACCTGCGACTCCCGCCAACTCCACTGCACCATTGGGAGCCTGCAATGTTCCATTGTCCAAGCTCACATTGCCGCCTAATAATAACAAACTCCTACTATTAGGAACCGATAGCGTGGCTTTATTGACTTGAATAGAATTAATCTGTTGATTGGCAATTTGATTAAATAGGAAAGCATTGGGATTGACATTTAGTAATTTAGATGGTAATGGTTCTAGTGGATTTGCACTAAAAATATCACCATTCGTTAACGCAATACCATTAGCTGTCGTTCCTACAAACGAACCCCTAATATCCAAACGAGCATTTTCTCCAAAGATGATTCCATTGGGATTCATGAGAAACAGGTTGGCATGACCGCCTATGACACCCAAGATACCAAAAATTTTGGAGGGGTTTGTTCCCGTGACTCGAGTCAAAATGTTCTCAATGCCAGCAGGATTGGTAAAATAGGCTCCTCGTCCTGAATCAACGTTGAATTCGCGAAAACTGTGGAAGAGATTAACTCCTCGAGTTGCCCCACCAGAAATGACTTCGCTGTTGATACCATTAATATTAAGATTGGGTGTGACTACGCTTGTCTGGGCACCCAAGCTGTTATCAACTGTGATATTTTGAGCTAGTGCAGATTCCCCTGATAAACCAAGAGCTTCACCAATGACCAAACAAGTTCCTAGGGCGAACCAAAAGCTCTTATACCACATGTGTCTGCTCCTATTTTATTGGTATGGCGACCCTCTCTAGTAGGGTCATAGGTCCGAGGTGTTTGAGAATCTGCATTTGTTGCTCGTTTCGTACGAAAAGGGAACCCGCAAATCCTAGTGAGTTGACGGCGATGGACTCGAAAGATTCATGCGATCGCGGTACAATCAACATCCATTGCCGTGTAGCCAGAAGATTATACGCACCAGATTGCCTGTTTGAACTTATGTCACCGTTTTCTAGGCTCAGAGCGCGCAGCATATTATTATAGCACAAAAGCGTTGCTTGAGCCGCTTCTAATGGGGACTGCGCCCAATCGAGGTCTAGTCTTGTAAAGGCGTGTACAAAAGGAAGTTCCGGTATAGTGGTAACATTTTGAAATTTGGCAGATGCAAGCAGAGGTTCAATGGGTATCTGCGGTCCAGTGGGTACGAGTGGAAGTGGAACAAGTTGCAAGTGCTTGTGTCGCTGACTCGCACCTGCGGTCTTCCCACCATTGTAAAATACTAAACCATCAATTTGGGCTAAACATGCCCACATCGCTGTAAAATCTTCCAGCGTGAGTAAGGTTTCTTGTTCCTCGAACGCACGCGTGATGAGCAGCAGGTGATACTCAGCAACGTTGTATTTGTTCAAGATGCATACATGGGTGTCGGAAATATCCGCAACAAATAAATCCTCCTCATAGGGAAGAAAAGGATTGAACTCCTTACCAGAGGGGGTGGTTTGTTTTTCCTGTTTCTGCTTAGCTGCCTCTTTACGCGTAAGGTTAGATAAGATTCGCACCAAGAAGCGAACGCCTCCCTGTTCTACGAACTCATACTCTGTTGGGATTGACACCAACGCTTTGCATCCGAGAGCATGCTCAGTCTGCTCTCTGACACGTTCCCACAACGTGCCTGGTTCCAGTAAAATTTCTGTCTGTGCAGTAAGTGTTTTTTCTTGCATGGTGAAATATTTTATCAGTAGAGTGTTTGTTATACTACGTTTTTTATACAAATTTATTAAACCAACTGCTAAGACGCATAGATATCCGGCGGACAGCTTATTTAACAGTTACCAGTTATCAGTTATCAGTTATCAGTTATCAGTTTCATCGTTGGGGGAAACACCACACCAAGAGCACCAGAGAGTGTTGGTGGCGGGTTTAAATCCCCCACCAGGAAGCAGGCGTCACTGCGTAGGTAGCTGTTCACTGTTTTAAGGGTAGGGTAGGACATTTTTGTTAAGGATTACCAACAGAAAAGCCCCGACGTGTAGCTTTTACGCTAGCTAATTCTACTTGAAAACTCACCTTGTCGCTCCTGACACCACTTTTCGCTTCCAATGTCCATGTACCAGGGCGCAGAGTCCAAAATACAGAATGAGATGATGTAGCTAGCTTTTCACCATTCAGCCACCACTGCACAGGCGCTGCGGATGTCCCTGCAAGCTTAAACTCAAGTCTTTGCTTCGCCTCGTCACCTGGATACAGCAAGAATACATCGTCCTGATGAGGAGATAGAATCTTCAGCTTGTTATTGCGGTTTTCATTTGAGACGCCAGTCGCCTTGTCGGGAACCTCGGCACGCGGCTGGCTTTGGAATACACCAGGCGTGCGAGAATGTGGTATGTGTGAATCTCTATCAGGGATTGAAATAGAAGTCAAACTAGATTGCTCTTGCCTTGCCAACCACTCATCATACTCACCAGAGAAAGTGAAACGGTTCTGACGTTCGTAGTCCCCAAGGTTTTCTGCGTAAAAATATTCCTGTACCACTGAGGAACAATCTGGTGTTGGTCGTAACCCCGAATTTGCACAGATGGGTAATTGTACCATACCTTTTGGAGAAGGAAAACTTGCTGGTTCTTGATGCTCATGTAGGTGTAGCATAATCCGATTCCACAAAGGTGCTGCTCCCGTAACTCCAGAAACCTGGCGCATTGGATCGCCATCGAAATTACCTACCCAAGTGGCAACGGTGTAGTCAGTGGTAAATCCAACCGTCCAAGTATCGCGAAAATTCGAGGAAGTGCCAGTTTTAACAGCAGCGGGAAACGGTAAACTCAACACTGAGTCTACACCAAACGCTGTTGCACGTGCATGGCGATCGCTCAGCATATCGGTAATTAATTGCCATGTCGTTACCCCACCCCCAGCCCCTCCCCGCAAGCGAGGAGGGGAGTAAATGCCCTCCTCTCTGCTTGCGGAGAGGAGCCAGCGCCGTGCGGGGGTTTCCCCCGTTGAGGCGACTGGCGTGTGGGTTGGGGGGTGAGGTTCTAGTTGATTAAATGTAGTTATCAGCGACGTTGCTTCTCCCAGTCGTGCCATAGTGAGATAAGCTCTAGCCAGTTCCCATAAACTGACTTCGCCACTGCCCAAAGTCAATCCTAACCCGTAGTACTCTGCGCTTTGGTTGAGGTGTTCAAACCTCAACTCGTGGAGACGATCCAAAAAAGTTTGCACACCGACTTTTTCCAACACTCTGACAGCTGGAACATTCAGGGAATTCGCCAAAGCCACACGTACCCGTACTGGTCCGAGAAAGCTATTGGTATAATCTGTAGGACTGTAGAGTTTTGCACCGGGAATTGCGTAGTGAGCAGGCACATCTGCCAGAATTGTATTCGGGCGAATTACACCTTTTTCCAAAGCCAACTCATACAGAAACGGCTTGAGAGTAGAACCTGGTTGACGCAACGCCTGAACACCATCATTCCTTCCTTGCTTGGCTTCATTAAAGTAATCAGGCGAACCGACATAAGCCAAAACTTCCCCAGTGTGGTTATCAATCACCAAAGCAGCTGCATCATGGACATTGTTAGCAGCGAGGGTGGAAAGTACCTGCTGCACCTGTGCTTCCACAAACTGTTGCAAGGGACGATCTATGGTGGTGCGGATAGGGCTAGAATTCCACCCCGACTTTGCCCCTCCCTGCTTGCGGGGAGGGGTTGGGGGTGGGGTTATGGGTGGCGTTGTTTGCTGACTAGCTAGCCAAAACAAAAAATGTGGTGCAGCAATAATTCCTCGTTGGCGAGACTGAAACGAGATTTCTTCAGCATATGCTCGTTCTGCTTGAGAGCGAGTGATGTACCCATCTTGTACCATACGATTGAGAACGTATTTCTGCCGCTGCTTAAGGCGTTCATAATGTTGCAGTGGATCAAAGTAAGTGGGATTATTAGGGATAGCAGCGAGCAAACTAGCTTGAGCAAGATTCAGATCGTTCGCAGGTATGGAAAAATAGGTACGAGCAGCTGCTTCCACACCATAGATATTCCCTCCCATTGGTAAACGATTGATGTAAGAAGAGAGGATTTCATCTTTGTTCATTCCAGCAACTAACCGCCAAGAAAGCCAAATTTCTTGAATTTTACCCGATAGGCTGCGGGAGACTGGATCTAACATCCGCGCCAATTGCATAGTAATTGTAGAAGCACCGGAAACAATTCTTTTAGTGTGTAGTGCATCCTTAAGTGCGCGGGCTGCTGCTTTGAGATCCAGCGCCCCATGATCATAAAAGTCCCCATCTTCCGCTGCGAGAATGGCGTGGATAAAATGGGGAGACACTTGATTTAATGGCACCACAGATGTATGCTCTTGGTCACGGGTGAGCAACGTTCCCAGTGGTAATCCATTGCGATCGCTAAATTCGAGTGCGAGTTGCTGTTGTGCGATATCTGCGGTATGAATGGGAGCGAAATATGGGAGTAAGCGCACTGTCATGCATATTAGCAGTAAGGCAATGATAACTTTGCCTCTTATGCGATTGGCTTTGCCACTGCCCTTAGAGCGATCGCGCTGACGCCAAATTTTCTTTTTCATCTGCACAAGCCACCCCTAAGCTAGTTTCATCAGCGCATCCCCTGCACAGCAAGACATACCTTAATTTTTGCGCTATGGTTCTGACAAAATCAGGAAATATTTCCAACCTGTAACAATAAACCTTTACAGCGCAATTCAATTGAATGAAGTAATTATTTATCTGTGTCCATCTGTGTCCATCTGTGGTTTGTTTTTACTCTTCTTATACCCATTCTCCATCAAGATACACTTAATATTTATTAAACGAACCGCCAAGACGAGCCAGCGCTGCAGGAGGGTTTCCCTCCGTAGGCGACTGGCGTTGCCAAGTACGCCAAGAGTGAAAGAGTAAGTATTAAGTGCAAGTTTACAGAGAATTGGTATTAATGTTGCAACCTATTTAATATTTACATAATACTTCATATAAAAAATCTAGCGATTTCCGGAACAAGCAGACTAGCTTGGGTATCAATGTAAATCATCCTTATATAGCTTTGTCGCGTGGGCATTGTCCACGATACTTTCGCTTGTCATAATTTTTAAATTTTTAATTGCTTAAACTTTAATACTATACGTCGTGCTAAATATGTTCATAAGAATTTTTATGCAGTCTCTGCTATTCCTAACACTTATGCTAGGAATAGCAAACTGTCATTTTGTTAACGTCTCTCCAGGAAGAGAGCAACTTCCTACGGTTTCTCAACTCACACCGCCACAATTACCAGATTGGATCGAACAAATTAGTCCATTTGCAGACACGAAATCTCTCAACCAAATCCGCATCCGGTTTAAAGAACCTTTAATTCCCGTTGAAAGTCTTGATAGTCCAGAACAACAAAGTTTGTTACAAAAGTTTGAAATCTTACCACCTATACCTGGTCACTTTAGATTTTTGACACCGCGTATGGTGGGATTTCAAGCTGATGAAGCAATGCCAAAAGCGACGCGGTTTCAAGTTACCCTGAAAGCAGGCTTGGCGGATTTAAGAAATCACCGTCTCGACAAAGATTTGGCTTGGACTTTCAATACTGAACCTATCCAAATAACTAATTTACCTGGTAAGAATCCTATAGAAAAGTCTGAACTTGAACCGATTGATTTACAGGAAAAATTGCAATTCACCTCGAATACAGAACTAGATTTAGCTTCGGTACAGAAGCATTTACAACTGATTCCCCAAGGGAATAACAAGAGTGTGCGGTTTAAGGTAGAATTTGCTAAAGAAGAAAAACCATCGGAACCTATAGACCCTTTGGAAAAATTCGATTCTTCGGCACGTAAATGGATTTATAACTTAACTCCGCAAGAAAATCTCCAAAAAGCTACGAATTATCGCCTAGAATTTTCTCCTGGGATACGTCCGGCTTCTGGTAATTTACCCAGTGAGCAAACATTTGTGAGTAAGTTATCAACTTATTCTCCCTTACATTTTCAGGGAATTAAGTTTTATGGTCAACCAGATGCTGGGGGAACCTATGGAAGATTTGTTAATGGAAGCCCTCAGCTTGAATTTAACAATGGCTTAGTGGCAGATTCAGCTATTGAAAATATTAAAATTAATCCTGCACCAAAATCTATTGCGCGAATTATACAAGCAATTGACCAAGAAAAAATTATTACTATCAATCCTTATGCTTTAGAACCTGCAAAAACTTATACATTTACTATTGGTGCAAATCTCAAAGATAAGTTTGGGCAAACTTTAGGTAAGCCTGTCACAGTGAAATATGACACTGGAGATTTGGCTGGAAGTCTCTGGGTTCCTGAAGGTTTAAATATTTTCCCATCTGGAAAAGACTTACGGTTAAATATTGCTACAACAAATTTGCCAGAATCAAATTACAAAGCAGCTTATAAAGTTGTTCAACCAACAGATTTAGTTTATTTCAATTCTGCTTATCCCAGGGGCAATGGTAATGATTTCTTACCAAAACCAAGTGACTGGCAAAGCTTCAAAGTATCAGGTAAGAAAAATCAGCAAGTTGAAGTTGCTGTTCCTATCAGAGAAAAACTTGGTGCTGCTATAGGAATGTTAGCTTATGGGGTGCAAGCACGCACAAATACTTATAAAGAAAATGGCAAGGAACTGTGGCGGGAACCTACGACTTATGGAATGGTTCAACTGACAAATTTGGGTGTCTTTACACAGTGGTTTCCCGAATCAGGTTTCATTAGAGTTCATCACCTTGCTGATGGTTCACCAGTCAAAGCTGCTGCTGTCGAAATTTATCAATCACAATTAGAGTCAAAATCTCGCCCTCAACCTTTACCCTGTGCTTCTCTTAAAACTGATGATAATGGCACTTTAAGGGTAAATCGTGAAAATTTGCGCCAGTGCTTTGCGGGAAATCAAAGTTTTACAAAAGAACCCCAATTGTTAGTTATTGCGCGTGAGAACCAAGATTGGGCATTTGCTCGCACGGAAGAATATAGCGGTGCTTTTGGTTATGGGCTTGATGCAGGTTGGGAGAATGGTAAGCCTGTATCGCGGGGAATTATCTTCTCAGATAGACAGTTGTATCAACCAGGAGAAAAAGCTTCGTTGACTGGTTTCGCTGACTACTTGCAAAATGGCGAAATCAAGCAGGATAAAAATGCTGTTTATCAATTAACGCTTGTCAATCCGGATGGACAGAAGACAGATTTAGGCACGAAAACAACCAATGATTTTGGTACGTTTTCTCTAGAATTACCAATCAATAATACTCAACGTTTGGGCTACTATACCATCCAGGCGAAAGGAAAAAATGGACAAGAAATTTCTGGTGAATTTCGCGTGGCTGAGTTTAAACCGCCTAATTTTAAAGTTGAACTCGAATTGGATAAAGAATTTGCCTTAATTAACGAGAAGGTAGAGGCGAAATCTACAAGTCAGTATTTATTTGGTTCTCCTGTGGAAGGGGGACAAGCGAAATATTTTGTGACTCGTCAGCAAACTCGTTTTATCCCGAAAGGTTGGGAGGAATATTCTTTTGGCAGACAATGGTTATTTCCAGAGGAACCGCCTTCTGTACCAAGCGATGTGTTGCAAACGAATGCAGAACTTGATGCAAATGGTAAAAGTAACCAAACGCTAACTGTGGCGAAAGATTTGCCTTATCCGATGATTTACCGCGTTGATGTGCAAGTCGCAGATGTTTCTAATCTATCTGTGGCGAATTCCAAGACTTTTACAGCATTGGCAAGCGATCGCCTGATTGGTTTAAAAACTCATTTCGTTGCTGAGGCTGGCAAGGATATACCCATCATAGTCATCGTCACTGATACTACAGGAAAACCACTTCCAGGTCAACGGGTGCGTCTGGAACTACAACAGATGAAATATAGCAGTGTGACTCAACTGGTAGAAGGGAGTCGGACGGGGAAAAACCAAGTTGAATATAAGACAGTCGGACAAACAGAAGTTACATCTACAAACAGTCCTCAATCTGTAACGCTGACACCAAAAGAATCTGGTTCATACCGCATCCGTGCTAATTTTAGCGATGGTTGTAAAGACGTTGCATGCAACGTCTCTACAGCAACAGATTTGCAAATTTGGGCAACTGGTGAAAATCCAGTGTTTTGGGGTGAGGGAGAAAAAGACAGACTGGAAATTAAACTTGATAAAACAACCTTCAAACCAGGTGAAACTGTTACTGCGCTGATTCAATCTCCTTATCCTGAAGGAGAATTGTACTTTGCTGTTCTCAAGGACAAACCCCTTTATCAGCAGATTACCAAAGTTAAGGGAGGCGCACCGCAAATTAAATTCCAAGTCACACCAGAAATGTTGCCAAATGCAGCAGTACAAGCTGTGTTGGTAAGACAAGGTGCGCCTCTCAACCAGTTGGAACCAGGAAGTTTAGATAATCTGGTACGAATTGGCTTTGCTTCCTTTAAAGTTAACTTGGAAGACAAGTATTTGAAAGTGCAAGTTAGCCCAGTGCAAGCATCGCTGGAACCTGGTGCAGAACAAACTGTACAAATGGAACTCAAAGACAACCAACAAAACCCCACCAAAGGACAGTTCACAGTCATGGTTGTGAATGAAGCGGTGTTACAGCTTTCTGGTTATCGTCCCCCGAATTTGGTAGATACAGTTTACGCTGAACAGCCGATATCTACCCGCTTTAGCGATAACCGAAGAAATGTCGTAGTCGAGCAACAAAATATAGCTAAACCCAAAGGTTGGGGTTATGGCGGTGGGTTCTCAGCAGCTACAGAAAATACTCGCGTCCGTACAAATTTTCAGCCTCTAGCTTACTACAATGGTTCTGTCCTCACAGATGCTACGGGTAAAGCACAAGTCACTTTTAAATTACCGGATAACTTAACCACATGGCGAGTGATGGCGATCGCCACTGATGGAAATCTGCGTTTTGGCAACTCCGAAGCGACTTTCATCACAACAAAGCCGTTGATCACTAACGCCATACTGCCACAATTTGCACGTCCAGGTGATAAATTCCAAGCTGGCTTATCCGTCACCAATAACACTGGTAACACAGGAACTCTCACAATTCATGGTGAAGTCGGCGGTACAGTCAAGTTTGCTGAGAATAACCCGACATCTGCGAATTTGCAAACCGAATTCTGTAGAGACGTTGCATGCAACGTCTCTACACCCGTGACTCGTGCATATCGTTTTGCGATGGTAGCAGGTAGTGTCGGAGAAGGCAAAGTTCGCTTTACGACTCAATTGAATCGTACAGCAGCAGATGCTTTTGAAGTGCCTTTGGAGATTAAGCCATTAGAAATCACAGAACAAGTGATTGAAACAGGAGTGATCCCCCCTCAATCCCCCCTTAATAAGGGGGGAAGGGGGGATCAAGCGAAGATTCCCCTCAATGTTGACAAAAATACTTTCCCTGATGGGGGAGGTTTAGATATTCAACTGGCAAGTACTCTGATACCAGAGATTAAAGCACCAGCACAACAAGTTTGGGAAGATGATGATTTGCCTTTCGCTGAACCTGCGGCGAGTCAGTTACTCATTGCTGCGAATCTGCAAACTTTATCTCAAAAATACAGCCAGACTTTTGCAGAATTTAATCCTAGCAAACGTGCCTCCCAAACTCTTGGGCAATTGCAAAAACTTCAGCTAGCGGATGGTGGCTTTGCTGCTTATCCAGGACAACAAAAGTCAGATCCTTGGGTTTCTTCTTATGCAGCCGAGTCTCTAGCTTTAGCTAGTCAGGCGTTTCCGGATTTGATGGATAATAGTATGGTATCTCGTCTCAAAGGATATTTGCAAAGAATTCTGGCGAACCCCGGACAATACGACTTTTGCAAACAGCAGCCATGTAAAAGTCAACTGCAACTCAATGCTTTGATGGCTTTGGCAGAATTGGGAGACAAGCGCAATACTTTCCTTGCAGATATCTATCGCCAACGCGACGCTTTTGATGTCGTGACTCAGATTAAACTGACGCGATACTTATCGCAGTTCCCAGAATGGCAGGATGAGTCTAAACAATTGTTGAGCCAGTTGCAACAGAATATATATGATACTGGTCGTACAGCAGTTGTGAGTTTACCCCCCAGTTGGGGATGGATGAGTTCACCGACGACGGCGCAAGCACAAGCTTTACGCCTGTTTGTTACCCAGCAGTACAAACCGGAAGTTATCGATAGGTTATTGCAAAGTCTGTTGGCACTACGTCGGAATGGGACATGGCAAACTGATTATAACAATGCCCAAGCGCTTACAGCTTTGGTGGAATACAGCCAACTGCAACCAACACCACCGAATTTTGTTGCTACAGTGGAATTGGCGGGTAAGAAGTTGGGAGAAAGACGCTTTGAAGGTTACAGCAATCCCAGCTTAGAAGTAAACTTACCAATGTCTAGTTTACCACGTGGGCGTCATGATTTGCAACTGCGAAAATCTGGACAAGGCACTTTGCACTATTTAGTCGCTTATCGCTACCGCTTACAGGGAAATCAACCAGGGAGATTTAACGGTTTACGGGTTACAAGAGAAATTCGCCCTGCCGTTTCCAGCCAGAGTCAGGGAACGAGAGATAAAGTGTTGCAATTTGGTTTATACGCTTCTGATAAACCATTTACAGTACAAACTGGGCAGGTGTTTGATATTGGTTTGGAAATTATAGCAGACCATCCTGTGAATCATGTGGTGATGAGCGATCCGTTACCAGCTGGTTTTGAAGCGGTAGATGCGAGTTTTCAAACTACGACACCTGCATTACAGGCAAAAGCAGACAGCTGGCAACTTGGTTTCAGAACTATCTATCGCGATCGCATTATCGCCTACGCCGACCACCTAGAACCAGGCGTTTACAGCCTTCACTATTTAGTGCGTTCTGTCACTCCTGGTACATTTCTCTATCCTGGTGCTGAAGTTCACCTGCAATATGCACCAGAAGAGTTTGGGCGTACTGCTGATTCTACAGTCGTGTTGGAGGAGAAGTCATGAGAAGGAGTCAGAAGTCAGAATATGTCCTGCGGACACGCTACGCGAACAGGAGTCAGAATACCCCATGTCCTAGTCCCGGAGTTTCAATAAAGTTACTTTGCTTTTCTATTTCTCCACGATTCAAATCGGGGGATGCGCGACCATTATTCATCCACCAGTTGCACAGGAGTTCATTCTGACTCCTGGGTTCTGACTCCTGAATTCTTCTTCGGTGATGTTAGCGCAAGTCAGTTTCAAACCAGTTTCAAGTTTTTCGTTGCCCACATTTTCCAGTCTTCATGTCAGTTATCGCTCGTGTTTAATGTAACTAAGCGTTAGGAAACGCATCATCAAATATCACAGGTCAAAGTCATATGAAACGTAACTTGACACCTTTACAAACTGACAGTTGGATTTACCGGATTGTAGTTAGCGCCCTATCATTAACCTTGATATCTTCTATTAGTGGTGCGGTATGGTTGCAAGCCAATGATAAAGAAATTCCAGAAATTCTCATAGGATTAGGAACTGGGGCGTTAGGCGGTTTGGCAGGACTGTTAGCACCGACTCCAGGGAAGGAATAATAAGTAAGTTGGGTGGAATGACAATGACACCCGACAAATAAATATTGGGGTGGGGGTAAAAGCGCAGCAACTGCTCTAATGAGAAACCAGTTCAAAACAAAATTGTTCGCCTGGTGGACAACGCTTACCTCCAACTAACTTGACTATCACTGATTTTTGTTTGCGTTCACCTTTCGAGAAATTGAGTTCATCTCCTGAAGTGTCCTTCGGTTCAAGTTGAACTGACTTCAAGTTTTGAAGTACAGTCTCTCTATTAGGGTTCTCAGACATAGATATAGCTTGAATAAAAGCTTTTGTCGCATCATAGCTAGTAGCGGTGTCCCAGCTAATTTGACCGCTCCATCTTGCACTAGCTTTTTTTGTAAATTCTTTTTCTTTTCCGTTTTCTTCTTTTTCAAACCAACCTGGAGCAAGAATCAAGCCTTCAAACGATTTCTGCAAAATTTTATCTCCATACAAACCATCCCCTGCGAGTAGCTTAAGCCTTTTTGGCAAGTTGGGTATATTATTTTGAGCTTGAATAATTTTTAAGACGACATCATATACCTCTGTATTTGTACAAAATATAGCTGCATCGGCTTTATCTTTTAAGATAATATCTTTCATCAAACTATGAGATTCATCCAGTTGTAATTGCATCAAATCTATTGGTTTTTTTACAATTTTCCCTCCTCGCGTGGTAAAGGAGTTTTGAAATGCAGTGCTCAAACTTTGACCATAAGCATCATTTTTATAGAAAATAACAACTTGTTTAATATTCTGCTTAATAGCATAATCTGCTAAATTTTCACCAGTTACTCTATCAGAAGTAACTGTTCTGAAAAAACCGTCACCACTCAGATCGGTACTAGTGCTAGTGGGAGATATCATCGCCAGATGAGCTTTTTGATACTCAGGTAATGCCTCCTTACTTGCAGCGCTAGTAACGTGTCCAATCACTCCTATAACATTCGGATCTTTAGTCAATTCTTGAGCAACTTCTTTAGCTTGCTTTGGCTCGTCATTATCCTTAGCAAGAATTATATTCAATAACCGATGAGTTCCTCGTTTGCTATTGAATTCATCTTGTGCTAATGCTACTCCTTGCAATACTCTTGTAGCAAATTTTTTTTTCTTATCTAAAGGTATAGCAACTGCCAGAGTAAAAGGATGACCCTTTGCCCATGCTTTTGCATTGTTGTAGTAAATCAGTACTTCTGGATCATTAGGATTAGCATCACTAGCTCTTTTAAAAAATTTTTCAGCATTATTAAAATGCTTTTGTTTAAACTCTTCAATCCCCTTAAGTTGACCAGAATTTTCATCACTTAGAAAAAAAGTACGTTCTCCTTGGCTAAATCGTTCTGGAGATAATACATAAGGAGTCTTACTTAGCCAAAATAGCCATCCGCCTATTCCAGCCACAATCATCGTCATGCTAGCTGCCCATCCCCGGGTAACTCGCTGCCGCTGATTTCGTAGTTTGTTCAGTTCTTCTTGACTAGCATTCAAGAATTTATAATCCTCATCTGTTAAACTTTTACTATCTGCCCAAATTAGTGCATCCTGCAATGCCTTTCCTCGCAATAACCGCGATTTATCCTGACAATTAGAATCTAACCAGGCTTTTAGTTGCTCGGCGTAAGAACGTTGCTGCGCTAATATTTGATTAGCCCAATTCTGGTCAAAAATAGCTTTATAAATGCGGTTGTAAACTCTTAACTTGCCCTTTTGCTTGACTACCAACCCTGAAAGCCGCAATTCCATTTGTTCAGGACTTTTATCTGCTGCCATTTCCTCTTGTAGCAGAATCTGCTGATATAGTCCTAACAACCTAGGAGTACGTTGCTCATCTTTTAGAATGCGATCGCGTATCGTCCGCAAATGCTCAGGTTCATCTTGTGATTCCCAATTCTTAATAACACACCTTTGCACCAATTCTTCCACACTCAACTTCTCATCATCTGTGAGGATGAGTTTACAAAGCTTTTGAGTAAGAAACGGTTGTCCGCCTGTCCAATCTAAAACTTCTTTCAGCACTGCTTGGGGATTGCTAACTTTTTCCACCAATCCCTGAACAAGTGTTTGGCATTCCTCAAACTTAAACCCAGTTAATTCAATCGCTCGACCAATATTAAAGGGTGTGCGATTTTTATCACTTATTAAATCCGAAGGTGTTGCCACACCCAACAGGGCAAACGTCAAACGCTTGTATTCTGGATTTTCTGTGCGTTTGTTGTAACACGCACGGATACCAGCAAAAAAATCGTCTTTAAAATTGATACTTAAGAGACTGTCAATTTCATCAATAAAAATGACTATTTGCTTGTGAATATGGTGTAATAGTACCCGTTCCAAAAATTCCGTCCAGCCTTGCACAGGGGAAATACTCTCCCTCTGTTCCCACCAAGCAAAGAAATCAAAATCTGCTGGCAGTTCAAATTGTAAAGCCCAATTATAAATTAATCCACCATACCATTCGCGCGATGTTACCCCTTGAGTACCAATGGCGGTAATATCAATTGCAGCGCAGACAATATCCTCCTGTTGTAATCTTTGCATCACGCGCACCTTAAGCGAAGATTTGCCCATCTGGCGGGAGTTGAGGACATAGCAAAACTCTCCCGTCTTTAGAGCATGATAAAGTTCATCATCTGCTTGACGGTTGACATAACTAGGCGCATCAACAAAGAGACTTCCCCCAACTTGATAGGTGAAATTGGTTGTAATATTCATAGAGAGTTAAAAATGAAAAATTAGAAATGGTGATTTGTAGGTTTTGCTGCTCATTAGGAAATGCGATCGCTAAAATACTGACGATACAAATTGCAACTCATCATCACCTCATTCCCCACTAATTTTACTAACCCCAATTTGCTTAACCAGTAGCCTTGCTTTGGTTCAAGGCGTACCTTGTCAGTTGCCGTCACTACGGTTTTAAGCGCTTGCAAAGACTCTTGATGACGTTGCAGTATCTCCCAATACCGCCGCAAATAATTAGCATAAATTCCTGCTTCCGTGGGGGCAGTTTGTAACAATGCTTCTAATGTCATATGAGAATCCCTTTGCAGAGATTCACAAGCTTGCCTGACTAAAAAAGGATGTCCCCCTACCAACGTCATTAACTGGTTTACCTTTGCCATCTCCCAATCTAATCCATATTTTTGGGCTAAAGCTTCCACTTCTTGGGGTGTAAACTCTGGTAACTCTATCGGCACTCCTACATTAAAAGGTGACTCATTGATATTTAGCTGAATATAATTTTCTGTAGAGTGAACAATGACTAACCTCAGTCGTTTCCAAATTGGTATGGTTCTTGCAGTTTCGTGCCATGCTCGTAATAGCACCAAGAATTCTTTTCCTACCACTTGATGGTTAAATAACCGTTCTACCTCATCTATACAGATAACTAAGGGGCTTTCTGCCTGGGGCAATAAATACCGCTGAAAATAGCCAAAGCAATTCATTTTACTAGTAGATATTTTCTCATTCCAGTATTTATCTAGGCAGTTCGGCAATCCTAACAGTTCCCCCACGCTAATGCAAAACCACCGCAAAAAGCTATTTAGGTTACTCAAATCTTCTTGTTCTGCGTAACCCAGATTTAAGCAGACTGCGCGGTGTCCTTCTTGTCTAAGTTTGTTCACCACCCTAGTCATCAGGAAGGTTTTCCCCATCAACCCCGGTGCTTTTATCCGCAGCAGCGCACCAGGTTGAGATAATGTCTGATAACACACTGCTTCAATTGATTGACGTTCCACATAAATGAAGTCTTCTACCTCTGGCTCATCTGCATACGGCTCCAACCTTGCCTCTATATCATTGCTTATGCGATCAGTAGCGGCTATAGCTTTCCAATCCTGTCCCAACCTGTCACAAATCTCTATAAAATTCAGATAATCTACGGCATAACCGTTGAGAAACTTTCTAACAGTGTCACGAGACATCCGTAAATGTTCCGCCAAATCTTTTTGGCGCGGATAACCTTGACGTTGGACGGCAGCTTTCACTTTGGTGATATATTCTTGACCAACTTTAAGTGAGCGTGGCATTGGAGTTAGAGTAGTAATTATGCTGAATCATATTATGATTTCTCAGATACCCCTAAAAATCAGTAATAAGTCAGTCACCAGTCAGTAACCACCAACACCTCCCTGTGTCTCCTCGATAGGGCATAGGGCGATCGCTCTTTTTCCACAGCAACAACAAACAGCGATCGGACGCGCAGCGCAGTGCCCAAAGTGCGATCGCCTTTGGCGGGCGCTCTGCGCCATCGCACTTCTGCTACGGTAACAACAGGAAGCGAAGTTTGATAACCCATATCTTGCTTTTTTTGTCAATGCGTAAGTTCTAGATACAGCACTTTTCACATGATTAGACCACAAATCTTCGGGTACTGACATCTTGCACCAAAATAAATGATGTTATTTACTTACTAAGTATTAAGCGCCAAGTGCTTTATTTGCGATCAAAAGCTCATAATCTAATGTAACTTTATTTCAGTGCTTTTTACTTAATCATGGTTTATACGGAGAGGTGCAAGATCTGAGGGTGGGCATTTTCTATCCGAAACTGCATAAGTTAATTTTGCCTACATCTATGAACTTATTAGATACGGAAGCAAAGCTCATTCATGCTTAACTTCCGTAGTCTCAAAGTTGGCATTCTACATAGAGAAGGCTATGCAATTTCTGAAACAACGATTTGAGCGTTGAATCATATGCAGTCCAACCCACTTAATTTTTTAATATTGATAACTATCATGAAACACAATTTTCATAAGGTTTTAAAGTTATTTGTTTTGTTCATTCCCGTGACAATTTTATTAAACAGTTGTGGTCGTGATTTTAAATCTGTTGAAGATTTTGTTACAAAGCATCAGGTTGACATTAAAAAATCTTCTGATTTGCTAGCACAGGATATTTATGACTCTTGTTTAAGAAGAGTTAACTATATTATTTTAACTGCTTCCAATGGTATAGAAACGCGTGAGAATACATTACAAGGATGTAACTCTGACAATAAACCCAATATCAGTAGAGTGAAAAGTGCTAATAGTGTGTTACTTGATTACATGAAACAACTAGGTCAAGTTGCCAGTGGAAAGACTGTTTCTTTCGATGAGAATATCAGTGAGCTTCAAACAGCACTTACAAATTTAAAGGTTGGAACTTTTACACTTCCTAAAACTACTGTACAAGCTGGAACCAATTTATTCCAGATTTTTGTCAATGCTTTGTCTAAAGAAAAAAGAGGAAGAGCCCTTAAAAAAGCGATATTATGTGCTGATAATTCTTTACAAATTTACATTAAAGGAAATTCCAGCTTAAAAGATAATGAGGAGCAAAATGGCGGGTTAATCAACATAGCTCAAGAAGGTTATATTGATGGAATTGTCGAGATAGAAAAAACACAAATTAACGGCTATTATGAAACATATTTTGCAACGCTAAGAACATCTAAGGAGCCACAGATACCTGTAGCCTTAGAAGTCGAAAAAGATTACAACGAAGCAATGAAAATAGTTCAAGAGAAAAAAGATAATGCTCAAAACTATATTGATGTACTTAAAGCAACTGCAAAAGCTCATTCTGAACTAAAAGATGTTTTTCAAGGTACAGGAAAAGATGCTATTAGTACGGAGGAAATAAAGCAATTATGCCAACCTGTTTTAGCAGAAAGAGAAAATGATTTAGAAAAAAACAATCTGTCTACTAAATTGGATTTAAAAGAAAGTGAGATGATAAAAGCTCAAGAAATTTTGAGTGAATATTCTCAAACAGTAAAATCTTTGCATAAAAATAGAACTCTTTGAATCTAGGAGATTTACCAATGGCTAATGATTTATTGACTAAAAAGGACTTGCTGAGATTGACAAAAGTCATCATCAATTTAGTGAAAGTATCTACAAAACAAAGAATAGATTTGTTGGAGGAAGGTTTAATAAACAACAATCAAAACGCGTTTATTTTTAATGAGGAGGTAAAGCTTTTAAATGAAGCAAATAAAGCTGCAAATCAGGCAATTGAGGAAATAGCTACTGATATTAAACAAAGCGAAGCTGCAAAAGTTTTAGAGAAAACAATAAACGATTTACAAGCAGCCATCGATGAATTAAAAAAGTTTAATACATTTATTGGCATTTTTGGAAAGTTAATTAGTGTGTTTTCTAGAATCAGCCAAGTTGTAGCTGCTGGCGGAGGGGCAGTTGCTGTAATTAGCTCTTTGGTTAACGAGTTAACAGAATTAGCGAATTCTGTCGGATCTCGAGGTGGTGAAGATAGTGATTCCATACCAGGCACAATATAGAGGTTGTGTAACGCATTCCCCACGCATAGAATGCGGGGGCTTTTAGCAGCCCTGTACGGTAGCGGCTTGGTTCCTGTGCAGGTTCCGAAACACAAATGCCGAGCCTCCAGGCGTGGTACTTTCGCAGAGGGTGTACTCACCCCCACGCCCCTGAAACACATTGGATTACCGTCTGAAGCAAGCAATATGTTTCTACCCCTAGCCGAGACAACTCGCCGTCTCTTGCCTACTAGAGAGCCGTTCCTGTCGGGTCAACAGTGCGTTTCCTATTTCGGCATATACTTATTGTCGCAGATTTTTCGTATTGTGTTCGGTGGATATGGGACGGGGATTAAAATCCCCTACGGGCTTCCTCCCCATGAATAGAATTCAGGGGCTTCCGCCCTCCGATTTTCGGTGACAAAAAATGACTGACGACGTAAATAAAAACCCTGTTAGTGCTAATTTACCTGATTAAGCTTTGCCCCAAGAGAATATTTACGATTGAGTAACCGTTACTTGCTCGATACTAACTGATGTTGGTAGTTACTCTTGTGGGCGATCGCTTGGTAGACGGCAATGCTGTTTGAGTAACAGATGGATGTGCGCGGGTTATGGTACAATACCGTTCAGTTAAGGATTTTTTGTGATAGCGTATCCCTCACAGAACGCTTTGCGACGAGCGCGTCGCATGAATCTGCCATAGATTTTACAAGTGTAGAGACGTTCCATGGAACGTCTCTACACTTGTTGTGATTTTTGCAAATTGTCTTATCGGCAACGGTGTTGGGTTATGGTAACGGAAGCTAATCTACTAGACCTCTCCAAAAAACAATGTAGAGACGTGCCATGGCACCTCTGGTACAAGGGTTGTAGACAACGCACAATTCATTTCTGGAGATGTCTACTGTACCAAGTATATAGTTATTTTTCTTACTAAATAATCACAGGAATATTACGCAATTTTTCCAACACCTTAGCTGCTTCCTCACGCACCCAAGAATCCTGATCTTGCAGCAGCGCCAGTAGCCCTTGCAGCACTGGCTCTGAGGCATTACCTAACTTGCCCAACGCCTCGGCAGCGCAAAGACGCACATAGGAATCCTGATCTTGCAGCAGCGCCAGTAGTCCTTGCAACACTGGCTCTGAGGCATTACCTAATTTGCCCAAGGTAGAGGCGGCAATGGCACGTACCTCAGAATCCTCATCTTTCAAAGCTCTCAGGAGAGTAGGAGCTGCAAATTTAGCTGCTGCACCAATCTTGCCTAATTCTTCCGCAGCACGTCGCCTATCTTCTACCTCTGGAACAAACAGATCATCCGTTAAGCGTCGAATGCGTCGCTTCAGTTGTTCTTGTTTTAGGGCTTCGAGATCCACTCCTGCGAGTTTGCCCAGTTCCTCTGCGACAAAACCGGGTACTTTGGCTTGTGAGCCTTTGGAGAGACAGCAGTCTCTCACTGCTAGCAAAAAACCTTTAATTTCTTCCTGTGGTTTGCTTTCTGCTTGTGCCAGAAACTCCCGCCAGGATGTCTCGTTTTCGCGGTAACTGTCTACCAGATATAGCCCAGCCAAATACTCAGCTAACGGATCGAGAGCAAAGCTGATTGTGTCTTTATTGTATCCAGACTTGATTAGAAGGAGCTTTCCCTCAAAATACTGAAGGCGCGCATCAGCTTTAATTTCCCCCAAGGCTTTAACCACTGCCTCACGCTCTACATAGCTTGGTTTATATTCCCGTTCCAGGCATTTCCAAGCAATCACCTTGGCATCGTCTTTGACTGTGGGATATTCTTGCCCGATGACTCTTTCTGCCTGACGGTTGAGCTTTTCTAGGTGATCAAGCATCAGATCTGGAATGTTGTCAAGCGAGCGAGCAGATGCTGATATATTCTCTTTAGCGTTAATCATCCGCTCCGCATATAATTTAGCCAGCAAAACTGTAATCGTTTTCTTGTCACCCACGATGCGTTGAAGTTTGGCACACTCTTGCAACAACTCCCCTGGCTCGTCCTCGTTCTCAAATAAATGCCACTTTTTGAGCTGCTTGAGGTAATTCTTGATAAAGGAAACCAACTCCTCTCCATCGAAGCGGAGAGTCTCAATCTTGGTGTCAATTCCTTTGAAATTTTCCTCGATTCGCGAGGTAATTACCAAAGCATTAGCGGGAAAGTCTCGGAAAGCGGGTTTAATCTTGTTACGGGTGTGTGTACTCATCTCTGAGAGATGATCCACAATTACCAGTATCCGGCGCTGTCGGAGAAGTTGTTCGAGTAATTCATCAGAAATCAGTTGTTCGTTGTCGCAAGCATCCTGGATCTCTCCAGCAATTGCTTCCATCAAAGGCTTCTTGCCTTCCCCAAGATCGGAGTCAAGTTCTTGCTCAATCAGGATTGGTAACATCTTGTGTTCTGTCAGGCGTTTGGACTGTTCATCTTCCATTGCCCATTTAGCAATCTGACAAGCAAGGGCTGTTTTACCCGAACCTCCCTCTCCCCAAATCAGCAGTCGCACTCGCTTTTGTTTAAAAGTTTTCCTCAAGGTTTCTGCAGTCAGTTCCTTAATCTCCTCAGTGTCTAATCGCACTGGTATGGAAACGTAATACTTGCGTTCAGCAACTGTCTCATTCTTGACAAAGTTCAGGGCGAAAGTGTCAATGTGTTTCTTCACCCAAAAATCCAGCACCCTGGGTCGATATTTCAGCCAAAGCAACACAGGAAGTGGTAGTTTGAATTCTGGGATGATTCCTAACTTAGGCAGCTTCAATTCCCCAGGTAGCCACAGCAACCAAAGCGGACGCAACCAGAGAACTCCCAGGTACACAACCACGACTTCCCCAAGCATTACCCCCAGGACAATCAAAGACAGATCCTGCATTTTCTGTTGCTCAGATTTTTTCCCTTCCTCCTGCTTTTTCTTCTGAGTCGGTGGATTTGTCTTTTTTGCTGACTCTGGTTGACTCGGTTGGAGTGGAGACTGCGCTGCTGTTTGAGCGTATACCAGACTATTGTCCTGCTTAGATGCCTGCGCCCAATTATGACTTGTCAACAGCAGGGGAAATGAAACTCCCAAGAGGGCGACTTTCAGCAATGCTAAGAAAGGTTGTCTAGGATACTTGGTCATGAATTAGACTGAGCAAAGAAGAAGATAGCAACGAGAAGTTGTGCTTATTTTAGCGTTTGAAAGATGTCGGCGTCGGTGATTCTTCGCTCTAATCTTTGAAAGGAGCCCTAACTTACAATACGACCAAGAGACTATTGCTCTTTGTCCATTGTGATAATTGATAGCGTTCTGCCCTATTTTGTTCTCATTTTAGACAAATTTTTGACAAAATTCTGATTTTATGCTGTGACTAAATATTTGCTACAAAATCACAATGGTTATTTTTGCGATTGACTTTGCCACTACCCCGAATAGCGATCGCTATGCGCGGACACTGCGCTGCTTTGTGATGGTGCGGATCGCACGCCACGCAGTCTAGTACATTTTGGTTGGTTAAAAAATATTTAAGGATTTATTAAGTAATAGTTATCACATAGCTATTTTGTCGTATTAGTAAATTAAGTACGGTATTCTTACAAAATTACCGTATATATTTGCCTTGAGTAAGTACAGCAAAAACGTTGTGTTTATTAATGGAAAAAATAATAACTACTACAGACTGCGTATAGGAGGAGTGTAGTGAGCAGGCATCTAACCCTTAATATCGATTGGATGGCGGTTCTTTTTTCAGCTTTGCGGAGAATTAGACAGCGATATCAGCAACTATCAAAAGGTAGATTTAAGCTGAGATTTTTTAAAAGTTTTATACCTCTATTTTTTGTAGGCGTCAGCTTGAGTGTCGTGCTTGCTGCTAACGCCGCAAGTAGTAGCAATGTTTCAAGCACGACTTATTCTGGAAAGAGCGGCAATCTTATCGCTCAACAGAACAATATTGAACTGAACCTTGTTTCCTTCTCCGTCACCAAAGCTGCCCATGACAAGATTATTCCCAAATTTGTAGAAAAATGGAAAAAAGAGCGTAACCAAAATGTCACCTTTAAGCAGAGTTATGGCGCTTCTAGTGCTCAAGCTCTTGGGGTGGTTGAGGGAGGACTAGAAGCTGATGTAGTACATCTATCCCTTGCTCCAGATATTCAAAAGATTGAGCGAGCAGGATTGATTCAACCAGGTTGGGAGAAAGAGTTTTCTAACAACAGTATCGTTAGCAAGTCTGTAGCCGCAATTGTCACCCGTCAGGGCAATCCCAAAGGCATCAAAACATGGACAGACTTAACAAAAAATGGAGTCAGTGTGATTACGCCGAACCCCATAACCTCTGGAAGCGCACGCTGGAACTTCTTAGCGTTATGGAATGCAGCAATTAAAGCCGGAGGAGACGAGTCAAAGGCATTAGAATTTGTCACTAATGTCTTTAAAAACGTTCCTATTTTGCCTGAAAGTGCCCGTGAGGCAACCGATACCTTTTTCAAGGGGGGCAAAGGAGATGCTCTGATCACTTACGAAAATGAAGTGTTGTTGAAAGCTGTAAGTGGCGAAAAACCTCCATACGTTGTTCCTGATGTCAATTTCTCGATTGACAACCCAGTTGCTATTGTTGATAAAAATGTAGACAAGCACGGCACCCGCGAAGTGGCACAAGCGTTTATTCAGTATTTGTACACTCGGGAAGCTCAACAAATCTTTGCTCAAACTGGTTACCGACCAATTGATTCGAGTGTAGCGCAAGCAAAAGAGTTTGTTGATAAATACCCTCAAGTCAAAATCGCAACAGCTAATGATTATGGCGGTTGGGCTACGATTGGGCAAAAGTTTTTTAGTGATAACGCCATTTTTGCCAAGATTCTGCGTACCGTCAATACAGCTAAGAAAGGTTAGATCCCTAAAGTAAGTATTCAACCGCTAATCGAGGACAAGGAGACTAATACCAATTTAATGTGAAGCTGCACTAAATAAATAACCTCCATTCTTGGCGCTCTTGGCGACGCCAGTCGCCTGCTGTCGGGAAACCCTCCTGCAGCGCTGGCTCGTCTTGGCGGTAGCCTGCGGCACGCCGCTGCGCGTCTACGTTTTTTAATATTCTATGCATCTTCATAAAGAATTGGTATAAGGAACCAAAAGCTATAACTTTGGTTCCTGCACAAGACTCAATAAACGTTTGTGCAAGTTGCGCGGAATCACATTCACTGATATCTACTTAAAAATATAAAATTTTACGAGCTTTAAGGCTTGTCAAAATCAACTTGAATGCTCCCAATCGCTCAGTAGCTCAGGCTCCTGCTGTTTTGTCTGACGTGGGCGTAAAGGTGCTTGAGGAGTACCAATATTCGTGGGACGAAAAGACTTTTGTTTTTTCTTAGCGGATTTGTTTTCCTGTTTCTTGGAGTCCATTTCTACAGTAGTCATGGCATTCACCTCTATGTTGTCGTTTCGACGTGTGTGATTCTTGAGGCATCGATAAATCTGCAATCATTGCCTGTACCTTCATCTATATGCCCAAATCTCTATTTAGATCATCACTTTATGAGCAGTAATTTCCGGAAAAAGAAAAAAACAACAAAGACAGACTCCCAAAGCTGCGCACAGAGTCTGTCCAATGACCTGATATTTCATTAAGTGACACTATAACAAAGGTTACTTTTAGGCTCGCCCGGTTGCAACGATCACATGAAATGGCGATCGCCCAGCCGTAGCACTGGCACCTTTGCGATCGCCCATCAATTATCGCACCTGCTGCAAGTCACACCTCAATTCACGGGACTCCTGCCGAATCCTCCCTGAACAAGCAGCTTCTTGCAACCTCATGAAAGCATCTAAATCTTCCAACTCGTACTTTTTCTTCAGAAGATTTCGTAATTGTTCTTCCGCTGCAATGCTCAGATATCCAGTTGTTATAGCCTCTTGAACGAGGTCACGGATTAACATCATAACCGGAAAAATCTATGTGGTTCTGTCGAATACAACTTCTTCATGAGAAATTTCGGGCTCTGTTATCAATCTTTACAATAACTTGATTTATCACGTTTTGTCATTCTCCCAGAGAATAGTGAAGTTGCCTAAAATTATCACTATGTATAAATTTCCAGAAGATTTTTACTGGGGTGCTGCGACTGCTGCGTATCAAATTGAAGGAGCATACCGAGAAGGTGGACGCAAACCCAGTGTCTGGGATACCTTCAGCGCTACTCGGGGAAAGGTTCTCAACGGTGATACGGGTGCTGTAGCCTGCGACCATTATCATCGCTACAAAGCCGATGTGCAGCTTATGGCAGAATTGGGCATCAAACACTATCGCTTTAGTATCGCATGGACTCGCATCATTCCTGATGGTCGTGGCGCAGTCAATGAAGAAGGCATTGATTTCTACAAACGATTGGTAGATTGCTTACAACAGTACGGCATCACTCCGCACGCAACCTTATTTCACTGGGATAGCCCCCAAGCACTAGAAGACTTATACGGTTCTTGGCAAAGTCGGCAGATGGCATACGATTACGCTGATTATGTCACGGCAGTTGTAAAGCGGTTAGGCGATCGCATCACTCATTGGATGACTCTCAACGAAATTCCCTGTTTCACTCACATGAGTTATAACGAAAAGCAGCAACCACCCCACGCCCCAGGGACGCAACTTAGGAGTCGAAAGGAAGTTTGGCAAACTTCTCACCATGCTTTACTTGCTCATGGCTTGGGGTGTCAAGCTATCCGTGCGGCTTCACCCGTTCCGTGTAAAGTTGCTTTGGTAGATAACATCGCCGTTACAGTTCCCATCAATGAATCCCCTGCCAATATTGCAGCAGCAAAAAGCGCCTTTCACACCTGTGGACAAAATGGCGGCATTATCTTCCCAGCCCTCACTGGTACCTACAGTCCAGTAATGCTGGCAAAGTTGAAAGAAGATGCCCCAAGTATAAAACCTGGTGACTTAGAAATCATTCACCAACCCCTCGACTCCCTTGGTCTTAACATCTACACTGGCACTTATGTTCGTGCTGCTAATAATGAAGATGGTTACGAATTCCTCAACCTTCCCAAAGGCTACCCGCAAATGCATATGCCCTGGCTAAATATCTTACCTGAAAGTATTTATTGGGGCATTCGTCATATTAGCGAAACGCTGGGGCGCAATGACTTACCAGTGTACATTACTGAAAATGGCTGTGCGGCACAAGATGAAGTGAATTCTACTGGTGAAGTCATTGACACTGACCGAATTATGTACTTACGCCAGCACCTAAAGTCAGCTCATCAAGCCATCAGTGAAGGGTATCCTTTAAAAGGGTATTTCTTGTGGAGTTTCATGGATAACTTTGAGTGGGCGTGGGGATACTCCCGACGCTTTGGGATTGTTTATGTGGACTACAAAACACAAAAACGCATCCCAAAAGCCAGCTTTGAATGGTACGCAGAATGTATCCGTCAGAACCGAGTCGTTTAACAATCGGACTTACGCAGAAGAGATCCCCCAACCCCCTTAAAAAGGGGGCTTTTAAGATTCCCCCCTTTTTAAGGGGAGCCAGTGCGTTGCGGGGGTTCCCCCCGTTGAAGCAACTGGCGTGGGCTAGGGGGGATCGAGGTTTTGGGTTTTCAGTGCGTAAGTCCTGAACAAAAAGTACTCCGCAGCTAGTAGTTCATGTCATTAGTTTTGATGGTTTGTAGAATTTGTAGAGACGTTGCATGCAACGTCTCTACGAGATTTATCCCTCAGCATAGGCGATTATCCTTTAGGCGAATCGCTCTGGTAAAAAGTCCTCTGTTACACTTGTAATAACTGCAATACACGTATGACAAAAGCCATGCTTACTGTCAGACTAGACGAAGAAACAGAACGCTAACTAGCTGATATCTTGGCTCACGAGAAAACAGACAAGAGTGAGTTGATCCGACGCTTGATTGCTGAGCGCTGGCTTAACTTGCAAGCAGGTAGAACTTTGGTTGATAGGCGGGGTGGACACCCTCAACACCTCTTGCAAGATGCACCGACAGACTTATCTGAACGAGCAAACCGCAAAAAGGCGATGCTCCAACGGAGCCACGCCTTGCGCATACGCACACTCCTCCCAAGCTGACTCCTGACTCCTGACTACTTCTTGATCATTACTACCATTAAGCGATCGCTAAATATCTCACTTTCCGCCTGCAAATCACCCCTCCAATAATCGCTGCACAGAAACCGTAATTTCTGGAAATGCCAAAGGGCTAATTTCTCCATCTGTCAAAGTGAGTTCACAGCGATAATCGCCCTCGACTTGTTCACGAAATATTTTGACTTGTCGATGTTTTAAGTCTACAATCCAATATTCCTTAATTGCCGCAGCAGCATAAGTCTTGCGTTTAGCATCCAAATCCTTACTCAAACTGCTGTTAGCGTACTCAATCAGCCAAAAAATGTTTTCCGGGTAAGGATGACGGGTTCGATATTCAACTCGGCGCGGTTCAACAACAGCCAAATCAGGTTCTGGCTCAGAACTGCTTTCGGGGAGAGTAATAGGTTTGGCATCTCGCACCAGGGCTTGCTGACCGAGCAGTTCGCGCAGGTAGTCAGCAGCATCAGTGCTAAGTTGGGCATGTTCTGGCCCCTCTGGTGCCATATTGATAATTTCCCCGTTCAATAGCTCGACGTGACGACCTACTAAAAGACCGACTGAAATCATGCGATGATAGTCTTCTAGGCTCCATTTAGCGGTGGTCACTGTCATGGTGGTGAGTCTTCTTCTTTGAGAGCAGTTTCTCTAATTTTCGCATATTTACCAAGTCGCGCCCAGCCCAACGTCGATTCGCAGACTCAATGAAATTTTTTCAACGGAATAATCAGGCTTTTGGCTCATATTGGAGCGCGAAAGTTGTGTAGATTCTAGTCGAGGAGATATATATAAAAATATGAGAATTCTCACCAAACGACCGCCTACACATCCAGAAATTATCAGGGACGGTTTGTGCAGGGAATGGGGCTACTAGATACAGGAGCTTCTGTCAATGTATTGCCTTATGATATAGGTCTGCAACTGGGCGCAGTCTGGGAGCAACAAACCGTATCGCTAAGGTTAGCAGGCAATCTAGCTCCTATTGAAGCACGTGGGTTGATTGTGGAAGCGACGGTAGGGCAATTTCCAAGTGTTGACTTAGCTGTTGCTTGGGCGCAAACGAATGATATACCCTTACTATTGGGGCAGATGAACTTTTTTCGAGAGTTTGATGTTTGCTTTTACCGTTCTCAGTTGGTGTTTGAAGTGCGTCCAAAATTTGCATGATACTGGTCGCGTTTAAAATTGAATAATTAAGCCTCGTATCTCAATTGCTCAAGAGAAACGATAACATGACTGAAACTGCGGAAAAACTCAAGCGCTTCTAGAATGAGAACTCAGCACGTAGTATTTTATCTATTGTTTATTCGTCATCATTCAAAATCGATTCTAAGATTTCAGGCGTTAATCCTCGCTCTTGTGCTTCAAGGCTAGCTTTATCCATCGTGTTTCTCAGACGGGCGATAGCTTCGCTGCTGCGCTGCGCGCAGATCGCCTCTTGTCTATCAGTAGTAAATTGAGACTGCATAATTGCCGCAATCTTGAGTTGCAATTGTTCACGCTCTTCTTCAGAGGCATTACGGTATGCCTGTGCTACCTCAGACGGCACTTTGATGGTAATTTCTTCTTTAGTAATCATGGTCTGTTCGCTTCCATAATTTCTCATCTTTAATCATGTTACTTCCTGTTACAAACAACCGAATTAGCTATACACTTTTGTTCAGTTGACATTTACTTCAGTTCAAAAACGAACTGAGGCAATTTATTATGTGGAACTATTGTTCGCTTAAGTTTAACGCTAACATTTTTTTGTCCAAAATCCAATAAGATTGAATCAATTTGAAATCATGCAACTTGATAAACAAGGAGGAAAATTGATGCACGCTGATTTAATTAAAGCAACTTGTGAAGAGATTATACGCCTGATTAAGAATCAGAATGCTCTTCTAGATGAGTTATTGGAAACGCCTGACTTGCTCAAAGAAAGTAGTGAGGATGAACAACAAAGAACCGACATCCCCACAGTGAAAGAATGGCAAAAGACTATTAATGACGAAGCACAAAAGGTTAACGAGCTAGAAATGGTTTTGGCAGTAGTAGGCACCATGAAAGCCGGTAAATCAACTACCATTAATGCCATTGTCGGCTCAGAGATATTACCCACTCGTAATCATCCAATGACTTCCTTGCCAACATTAATTAGGCATGAAATAGGGAAAAAAGAACCTGTTTTATATTTCCCTAAATATCAGCCTATTGAAGAAATGGTTCATAAGATAAAGGAAAAGTTGTCTTCTTTGGAAAAGAGTAACAACTTAGAGTCAGTAGAACTGTATAAAGACACAGATGGAAAAGAACTAATTCAAAGCATTCTTGAGGGAAACTTTCATCAGTTTCAAGACCGCTATGAGCGGCAAGAGAACATATTCAATTTTTTAAAGTTTCTTAATGATTTGATGCGGTTAGCTATAGACTCCAGTATTCTGGTTCACTTTCCCATTGAAGAGTATGAAAATATATATGATTTACCGATTATTGAAGTAGAGTTTTACCATTTAGCTAATGTAACGCCACTAACCATAGGAAAGTTTGCTGTATTAGATACACCTGGTCCTAATGAACTGATACTGGGTGAAAAGTTACGCGAGGTACTAAGAAAACAAATAGCAAAAGCATCAGCAGTATTAGCAGTTGTGGATTACGGTCAATTAAAATCTGAAGCGGAAGGTCAAATTCGTAAAGAACTACTAAGCCAGATTGAGCAGACTGGAGACCACTTGTTTATTCTCGTCAATCAGTTTGATCGAAGAGATCGTAACGGCATGACATTTGAGGAAGTAAAACGTTATGCTGCGGAAATTTTCTTGCAAGGGCGAATTACACAGGAGCGAGTGTATCCGGTATCTGCTCTTCATGCTTACCTCTCTAATCGTGCCCTAAACGAGATTAAGGGAAATGGATGCTTACCAGATTATCGAAATAAAGAAAATCTTTGGGTGGAAGATTTTGCTCGACTGGTTTTGGGTGTTAACTGGGAAGACAATATTCAGGATATAGATAAAGTTCGTCTTAATACAGAAAAGCTACTTAAGGGCAGCAACTTTGACCAACCTATCAACAAAGTAATTTTAAAAGCAGCAAATACAGCTGCATTGATTAGTATGCAATCTGCTACTCGCAAAATGTCTCATTATGGAAAGAAACTGGAGGATTTTCTAGAGTTACACCGTGTTACTTTGACTAAAACTGTAGACTATATTTCTCAACTGATACATGGTTTGGCACAAGATATAGAAGAAGTTAAAAATGCTGAAACTAAAGCGGATGAAGCGTTAAAACAGTTGATAAATGAGTTTTTAGAAGCTGTTCCAGAAGAGTATGAAAAGGTGAAGCAGAAGTTGAAAACAGCTTTGGAAGATTACTTTAAGGAGGGTAAAAAACAAGAAAAGCAGGAACTAGATCAAAAAGAACAAGAAATACTTGAAGGTATGAAAAAACAACGCAGGATAAGACCTTTTAGCTTATTGACAAGCATATTTGAGAAAATAGAAAATATGCAACCAAGATATCGTAATGATGTGCAAACATATCCTCTATTTAATCCTAATAATCCAAAAATTCAATTCGAGTCTGAAACAGAAAGAAAGGAGTTTTTAGACAAATTAAATCAAACGATTAAAACTATTATTTTTGATTGTGATATTGAACTACAATTAGCACTAATAAATTTATCAAATAGTCTTGAACAAACAATTCATCAAACAATTACAGATGGAGTGGGAAAAATACTAGACAATGCAAAAAAACGATTACAAGATGAGGGGTTTGCACTGCAATTTGTTGTGCCAGAGTTAGATATTGAACGTAATGATATTGATTTTACTGGACTTTTGCTATCAAGCATACAAACCCCTAGTGAAACAATATTACGACCTGAATCTAGAGAGGTTCAACATTGGCTGGGTCATGTATTGCGATTTTTTGGTGGTCTTTTCGCTCAGACTGATTGGGGATACGAGACTTATGAATACCCTGAAAAAGTATATAAGTTCTTTGTTGATATGGAACGTATAAAGAAAGAAGTACTTACCAGTTTTGATAGTAGTATTCAAAAATTAAACACAAACAACACAGATTTATTTGATAAAACACTCAAGCCTCTATTAGACGACTATTTCAATGATTTAAAAGATTATCTTGAAAAATTCCGAGGAGACTTGAAAGATAGTATTAACAATCATAACCTGGATGCCAAAAAGTACGAAGAGCTAAAGCAACGAATTATTGAATTGAAAGGACGGGCAGAACTGCACAAACAAGATGTTCAATGCATCGAGCAGAACTTGCAATGATATGAGAGAATTTAATCAGAATGATGGAGACAACCCAATTACACTGGATGAATTGCGAAAGCTACATCCTCAGTTAACAGAAAAAGCAATAGTTGATTATGTCAACGGTCTTGAAGTTCTTGATGACCATTTGCGATTCCGTGACCAAACTAACGATAAGTTCTTAACAAGAATCTGGGATAACATCACTGGTAGGACAGCACAACGTCAACAAATCATTGACCGTAGTATCACTACTAACATTAAAATAGTTTCTATTTGGCTAGAGGATATTCAACTCTATCAAGCTAAAAGTGACATAGCTACTGCTCACTTGGCACGTAAGTTAAAAGAAACCCGTCAAGGTGTGATGCTCTTACAAGAGCAACACAAAAAGCAAGCAGAAAATGTGCAAAAGATTAAACAACGCCTTGAACAATTTGAAATTCAAGTTGATAAGCGTTGGACTAAATTAGAGTCTGAAGTTCAATACCTCTCAGCTAAAGCTCATTTGGATCAGGTATCTACCAAATGGCAAGCAAGACAGTTGAAGAAATATCCACCGCTAGCAGGACTCTATTTAATGATAGATGAACTTTACTGGGGTAACTTTGGGATCTACTGCCGAAAAGAATTTGGAACAAGCGAAGTGCATCAACTGATGGAACAGTTAGGTGATAAAGCTTTAATTCTGATGAAAACGGATTTAAAAGGTGATGTTTCTCAGTTAATGTTTCCAGAAGAATGGTTATCTCCCATTCAAAATTTACCTGAAGAATCGCGTGAAGCACTTAGCTATTTGAGCAATTGGGCAGATTCACAAAATGCTCCTGTTACTTGGGCGATTAAAAATGCTGCCTTACTTGAATCTGGATTTCCTGATGATTTTCCTCGTGTTTTTTCGGGAGAATACGCAATTAACCATTTAATGTATGAAAACAAAAAACGAATACAGCGCAATAATGACTACTAAACCTTATCGAGTAGGCTTGGTTTTATCTGGCGGTGGTGCTAGAGGTGCATATCATGTAGGTGTGATTAAATACCTAGCTGACATGAACATTTCAATTGATGCCGTTGCTGGTGCTAGTATTGGTGCTTTAAATGGTGCAGTTGTAGCAGCAGAACCCAATCTCAAGATAGCATCAACACATTTACAAGAAATTTGGAACTCACTTGCTGCTAATAGTCCTATCAAGATTAACAGTACAGAAACAATTAACTACATTGGTCGGATATTGCTTGGTCAAGTTGCTCCACTAACAGATGAAACAAGTAATGCATTATCAACTGTAGCCAATCTTCAGACTCTATTTTTAGAAAACATAGGTTTGGGGGACGAAAGTCCTATCCATAAGTTGTTAGACAAGTATTTAGACTTAGAAAAACTCCACAAAGGTTTACCTTTATATGTTTCCGTATATCGAAGTCAAGGTAGCTTAAATGATTTATTTTCTGCAATTCTAGCGTCAGTAAACTTAATTAATACTAAACATTCTGAATTTTTACATATTCAATCCCTGAAGCGAACTCAACAACCCATAGCCATTCTTGCTTCAGCTGCTATTCCCCTGCTATTTAAGGCTAAACAGATTGAGGTTAATGAAACTAACTATTTCTATTCGGATGGTGGTCAAGGAGGTATAAAAAATGTCCAGGGCAATACTCCCATTACTCCATTGCTTGAATTAGCAAATTGTACCCATGTTATTGTCAATCATCTAAGTGATGGCAGTTTATGGGATCGTAATGCTTTTTCAAAGGCTTTTCCAAACACCATTCCTTTAGAAATTCGTCCAGGAAGAGTTATAAAACGTCAAGGTTTTGCAAAAGATTTAATAGGCTTTGATGCCAATAATATTCAATCTTGGATTGAACAAGGTTATGAAGATACTCAACGTTGTTGTGAAAGCGTTGCTCGTGCTCTCCATTTTCATGAAAGAGCAAATCAAGCTAGAAAGCAACGAGATGAGGCAATAGATGAATTAGACAATGATAATTTTCATATTGACTAAACCTAACAGGCGTTGCAAAGGGCATTTTACGAAAACGCCTTTTGTATACGATGTTTACATTTTGTATACAGCTAGATTTACCACTCCCGCACAACACGAATAAACAACACTGACTTCCAACACACTTTCCCTAACCAGCTTCTCAACCCCCAGGGCAAACGCATCTTATTTTTATAATGCTTGCTGGATAAAGGTTTTAGCCATTATTTAGTTTTGTTTCTAAAATATCAAACCCTTGCTGGACATGGCTTACGGAATTTAGATGCCTTTGCCCTGGACCCAAGCTAAGTTCTGATTTGTGACTTCTGATCGAAGAAAGTACTCAGAACTCCGCAGCGCTTCGACTCAGCATTGAACTGAGTTCTGTGTTCTGACAACTGAGTTCTTCTTAATCCTTGATGAACTACCAGCCCTTACTTCGTTGAAGGGCTGGTTTCTACATCCAGCCCAGTAAGGGTTGATTTCTGACGCTTCGCGCGTCCCAGTTGCTTCATACTTCCAGCTTTTTTGCTGGTGGATGAAGTAGAGCTAAGGACATCAGCGTCTTCGAGGCTTGTTCCAAACCCCGGTAGAGTTCCTTTTGACCAGTAGAGCATCACTTCGGCAGCCGCAATATCCCTATCCTGAACATACCCGCAGACGCCGCACTCATGAACGCGTACATCCAGAGTCTTTTTGTGCTGGTGTCCGCATTTAGGACAGGTTTGACTTGGCTTTACTTTCTTGGTTGGGACTTCGATAAATACACCGCCAATTTGCTCTACCTTGTATTTGATGGTGCTACGGAGCATTCCAAACCCAACATCAAGTATTGACTTGTTTAACCCAGTCTTCTGTTTTTTGCGCTTACCTTTCTTCGCTTTACTAGTCATGTTCTTGACTTCCAGCTTTTCGGTAGCAACGAAGCTATTACCGCTTACTATTTCTGCTGCTACCTGATGTACCCAATTCTGCCTCCGGTTAGCAACTTGACGAGCTAGCTTGCTAACTTTTGACTGGGCTTTCTTCCATCTTCTAGAAGCCTTAACTTTCTTCTTTCTGTTTGGTGCTTGTTTACGTCGTTTCTCCTTAGATGCTCGCTTTATCTTGCGTTCAGCGTTCCGTAGGAACTTAGGAGCATCAATTGAGTAATGATTTTCTCCATCAGTAATAGACAGTGCTGACTTACAACCCAGGTCAATACCAATTGCACCAACTGGTAAAACATTACTGTTTAAAACCTGCTCCAAGACATCAACAGTTATGGATGCGTACCACTTCCCGTTGCGGTAAACAATGGTGCAAGTAGTAGGTTTCCCCCAATACTTAGCCTTTCCGCGCATCTGAATACGCCCAATCTTAGACAGATTGAGGTATCCATTCTCGCCGTTGGACTCCACTTTGAACCCCGCAGAATCAGGATAAGTCCATCCTGAATAATGCCGAATTGATTTGAATCTGGGGCGTTTACCCAATCCTTTGAACCAACGTTCAAAAGCAAAATCTACTCGTTTTAAAGTAGCTTGCAACGCATGGGAACCTACTTCTTTGTACTCAGTCCACACCTCTTTGAAAGCTGGTAAACTGTTCTGTTGCTCAAAATAATCAACTTTGTGGTTGAACTTTTGATACTGAACAAATCTGTTATTAACAGCAGCGTTGAACAAGTCCTTATGCAATTTCCGGTGATACCGCAAGGACTGCTCTATCTGCTTATTTGGGTATAACCGAAAAGTCATTCGTCTCGTCGCCACTACTTGTTTTTACCTCGTTTATGCTAGTCTATCTGTATTTACAGTAAGACTAACACGGATTCCGGAAATATGGCTAGAATTGCTAGAACAAATAAAATCATTGTGCGGTTGACAGACAAAGAAAAAGAAAGACTAGAGAATTACGCGGTTGCTCTAGGTGTGTCCATGTCTGAGGTCATTCAAGACTACATAAAGTCTCTCCCCGATACCAAGATTGGTAATTCCTCGACCATCCTCCGCCCTGTCAAACCTACGGTTTAATTCGGTTGAGGATGTTCTCGTCATTACCCGCTCTTATACCTACCACGCTTTGTACGTTGAGGGTGGGGACTGCCGCGAACCGTTCAACAGAAATGGGTTTCCTGCAAGAAATTAAGAATCGCTGCATTCACCGCTTCTGAAGCACCTGTGGACGCATCATGATGGCAGTTAGGCAGAATTTGTAATTTAGCATCGGGAAGGCGCTGACGCAATTTTTCCCCATCGCTAGAAGGAAACCAACTATCGTGTTCGCCCCATAAAATCAGGGTAGGACATGTTATGGCACCGAGATTATTCTGAATTTTACTAATTAGATTTGGTTTATCTGTTTGCAAGTGTTCAATTTCCCGCGCTGCTATTTGTAACTCTTCCGCCACCTTCGTAAGAGTCCCAGGAATTTCAGTGTAAGGGTAAGTTATCCAGTAAACATCATCCTGCGTCAGTATTGATGGATCGTATAAGACTCCACGCCTTTCTATTGCCATAATTTCTCTCACCAGTGGTGCAAATAGGTGCGCTAGACGAGAGGAGTCAATTGCCTGCACGATTTCTAAAGGTAGCTGAGAAAGCAACCACATTCCCCAATGAGGTAACTGTTGAGGAAAAATAGGTACATTTACCAGCACAAGCCGCGCTATTAACTGGGGATTTGCTTCGGCAAGACCAAGGGCAATTAATGCGCCTAAAGATTCTGCCACAAGAACCACGGGTTCATCACATAAGGAAAGAATGACTCTTTCTAACTCAATAATTTGATGACCACTCTGTTCTCTGCGAAACACAGCTTTTTCGGAAAAGCCGTAACCTTTAGCATCAAAACAAATAACCCGAAAATGCTCAGAGAGTGGCTGGACGCTGTGACGCCAATTGTAGCTCCAGCTGCCAACACCATGTAAGAGAAATAGGGGTTTACCTGTTCCTTTTTCACCGTAAGCGATTTTTACAGGATACCCATTAGCATCGGTAATTACGAGACTTTGCCGACCTTCGGGGAAAGTCTCTTGCCACCAGTCTTTCATTAATTTTGTCGTCACTTATCTAACCGCCAGTTAACACTCCCAGCAGCGTTCCAAGCAGCGTTCCAAGCAGTTTCATGAGTATCACGGCAAATGCGACTAATCCAATGGCGACAATGAACAATACAGTCATAATCGCAAATACAAACCACTTGTCTGCCCTCTTCCTCTGGCTGGGAGACTTTAAATGATCTTCCAGTAGCTTGATATTATACTCGTTAGCTTTCCAGCCGACATCAAACAAGTCCCCTGCTATGGGTATTGCGCCTACTACGGCATCAATAATGATATTCACTACCATTCTGCTCAAAGTAGATGCTGGCGCACCTAACCGGGCAGATTCTAGGACAATGTATGCCGAAAGCATAACTCCTAAAAAATCACCGCCGACAGGTATAAGTCCCAAAATTGGATCTAGACCAATACTAATCTGTGTTCCCGGAACGGTAATGACTCTATCCAGTAAGCGGCTGAGCTGACGCAGTCTTCTTAAAGTCGGTGCTTTGGCATCAAGTTCCATTGTGGGATAATGAGGGGGAAATTCAGACATTAGCGCGTTTGCGTTTGAGTTGTTAAACGCCTAAATATTCTACTCTTATGCAGGGAAAGTGAATGGTTTACCTCTGGTATATGTAACAAGATGTACTAATTTTTTGCTATAAACTATGTTTTCAGGTTTTGCGGGTGAAAAATCGTATCAGCTTTTATGACTCAAGAATTAACTTCCCAGTGGTTGGCAGAAATTAAAGCACTCAAACAGCAGATAGCGGAACTTCAAACAGAACATGATGCAGGGTGGCAAAGTGCCGAAAAATGGCGGAAACTCTACAACACAGAAGCAGAACAACGCCGTACAGATGCTCAGATGGCGCAGCAGACGATCGCGTCCTTAAAAGCACAAATACACCAAATCCAAGGTATTGAGGCAGCACAACTAGATGATCCCACAGCCACAACAGCCATTCAACAAGAAGTCGAACAACTCCAATCTGTGGAGGAATTGAAAGCCAGACTGATTGCGGTAATGAAAGAACGCGATCGCCTGCTACAAGCTTTGAAAACAGAGCAAGACAACCACTCCCAAACGCGCAAAAGCTTAACCACCGCCTTAGGTGATGCTATAGATGGTTTAACTAAGGAAAGAGGTAGTACATAAGCAGGGGAGCAGTGGAGCAGGGGAGCAGGGGAGCAGGGGAGAAATTAGTCTCTTATCTTCCTCATCTCCTTTCTCCTCCCCACTCAGCACTTTTAAAATCCCATCGCCTCTGCGACTGCCAATAATTCTGGCGCAATGCCCTGTTTAAATTGACTTTGACTGTGTTTGATGGCTGTATCTGGGTCTTTTAAACCGTTGCCGGTGAGGACACATACCACAGTCGCGCCTGTGGGAACTTGGTCTTTCACCTGCAACAAACCGGCAACGGAAGCGGCGCTGGCGGGTTCGCAGAAAATCCCTTCTTCTGAAGCCAAAAGCCGATAAGCATCCAGAATTTCCGCATCGGTGACGGCGTGGAAACTGCCCATACTTGCTTGTTGGGCGGCAACGGCTTTTTGCCAGCTGGCAGGGTTGCCAATGCGAATTGCTGTGGCTATGGTTTCTGGATGTGCCACTGGCTGACCATTCACGAGGGGAGCTGCACCTGCTGCTTGGAATCCCATCATCTTAGGTAGGCGATCGCACTTTCTGGCTTGATGGTATTGACAAAATCCCATCCAATATGCTGTGATATTTCCCGCATTACCCACTGGGATGCACAGCCAGTCTGGAGCATCGCCCATGACATCAACAATTTCAAACGCCCCTGTTTTTTGCCCTTCTAGGCGGTAAGGATTGACGGAATTTACCAAAGTAATCGGATAACTTTCTGCCATTTCGCGCACAATTTCCAGCGCTTGGTCAAAGTTACCTTTGATTGCCAGGACTTCTGCCCCATACAGCAGCGCCTGTGCCAACTTGCCCAACGCCACATAGCCATCAGGTATGATCACAAAGGCACGCATTCCCCCACGCCGAGCGTAAGCCGCTGCTGCTGCTGAGGTGTTGCCCGTACTGGCACAAATGACCGCCTTTGCCCCAGCTTCCTTTGCCTTAGAAATTGCTAATGTCATTCCTCGGTCTTTAAAGCTACCAGTGGGGTTTAGACCATCGTATTTGACGAAGACACGCACTTGTCTGCCAATGCGTTCTGCAATTGAGGGAACAGGTATTAAAGGTGTATTGCCCTCCTGCAGTGTGACAACTGGTGTTGTTTCGTTGACAGGTAAGTATTCGCGATATTGTTCTATCAGTCCAAGCCAGGGTTGGCGATGAGATTTAGCAGCAGACAGGCTCAAAGTCACGGTATTTAAAAGCTCTTAGCTCCAATTGAAAACAGCATCTGGTATATATTTTGCACTCCAAGTGCCGCAGACGCGCAATATTTTATCAATAAGTTACCTCATCTCCCTCATCTCCCTCATCTCCCTCATCTCCCTCATCTCCCTCATCTCCCTCATCCCCCCTTTCACGCCTAGTTCAGGTGTTTAGTTGGGAACAAAACTATTACATATGCTGTCTCCTAGTACACAACCTGAGACATATTTCATTTGTGGTAGAAAAGTTTATAATTTTTTAATGATTCTTAAAACTTGGCTACTATAATATCTCTAGTGGTGTGAGTTAAGTTCTGGATAGATATGGCAATGTCTACATCTAGTGTTTCTGAATCTAGTGTTTCTGAAAATGAGTCCCGGGCTATCTGGGCAAACAAGTTGAACAAATGTTATTACCAAGCCGAGCAGTTAGATAAGTTTATGCATCTACAGGCAGAGGTTGATTGCTTGCTACAGCAACTGCAAAGTATGAAAAGGCAAAACCTATCTGCTACACACAAGGAGGAATAAGTCGCCAATATATTAGCGATACTTATTTAAAGTTAGTCATGAAGCGCGAAAAACAAGCGGACTAACATGGATTATTAATTGAGAATTTTCTCAATATACACGTAGGAGCGGCTAGCTCCGATAGCGCAGCGTGGCGAAGACATAGTAACGCCTGTGGACAAGTAAGAGCCGTCTCTCTTGGTAGAAGCAGGAAGCAGACAAAGTAGATGTCATGGACAACTATGGATAAGTTCTGTGTAGCAGTGTGATCAGTTTACTATTCAAAGCGCTGATTCTTTTGTGACCAAACTTTCAAACTATAACCGTGGGCATTCTCTAGAAGCAAACCTACAGATTGTCCTCCCGAAAGCTTGGCGATCGCCCTTAACAAAGCTGGGGAATCTTGCTTGAAATCAGTATAAATGACTTGACCACTATCAGACAAGATCAGCGTGTGAGGACGGGATTGATTATTGTCAGGACTTCTGAGTGTTGGCTGTTGCGGCGGAAAACTTGTGTCCTCGCTGGTATCTTGCATATCTAAAGATGCTATTGCCTCTGGCGAAATGGTTAGCACAGTTTCCGGCATCGCATCACCTGTTAAATCAACCTCTTGAACCGGCAAACTTCCTAGCTTTTGCAGGATATATTGCGAGTCTGGAACCGCACCACCAGGCAACTGACCAGATTCTTGGAGCGATCGCCACAATACCGGTAGCATGGCTTTTACCCCGAGGGCGTCTTGTTGGTACAGTTCTTGGAGCGTCATTGGTACTGACTCAACCCATTCTAAAGCAGAATTTGTCATCGCTAAAAGTGGTTGTTGTAGAGACGTTGCATATAAAGTCTCTACACTCTCATCTGCGGCAACGAGTAAGCGCAAGACGCCATCGCGAAATTGCACGGCTTTGATGGTGGCTGTCGTCGTTACCTGTTCTCTGTTTGCCAGCCAAACCACTATTTGAATTTCCGGGTCAGAATCTATACCTAAAGCCTTCCACAAAAATTTTTCTGGCGAAGTTTGAGGCGGCTTTAAATTTGTAAACGGGTAATAAAGCCAGCGTCTTCCATCATGAAATGCAGAGACTTCTACCTGATACCAAACCTGGTTATCAGCTTTTTGTAGAGACACGTCTTGCTGCGTATCTACAAAAATGCTATGGCGCGTATCTTCAAAAACCCTATGGCGCGTCTGTTGTGAGGGAGGTTGCAGCCAGTCACGGGCGTTAACTTCAGCGATTGGTTGTACCGAACCAACAATCTGGCTGGAGTGAGTAGGGATTTGAGATGCGGCGTCACCATTGAGTTGTCCTAACAAGCCTTGAATATAGGTAAGGGTGTCTGTTGTAGTTTTGGACTGCCCATTTAACCAGGAATTCGCCCGTTGTTGCCCATACTTGGCTGCTAAAATCAAGGCACCCCAAGCTTGCACCGACTGTTGATTTGGGTTCACCCGCAATTGTGCTTCTACACGACTCCACAACCGTCCTTTATCTGCTTTTAGTAGAGTGGCAATATCTTTGGCATTTTCCAGCGAAGCCTCAAACACTTGTAAAGCTTTGTCCCAACGACCATCTATTAAATCTGCCAGGACTTGTTGGCTGGGACTTGCCGAACTTGTATCTGCCTGGGTTTTGGTAACTTGGGAATGCAAATCAATCACATCCATCTGTGCTTGTGCTGCTTCTGGGAACTGCCCCGTCAGCTGTTTTTTGAGAGATTGCAACTGTTCAAAGGCTGGTGTCCACAGTCCACTACGGGCTAACATCAAGGCATTTTGGTAATCTGAATCTTGGAGGGCTGGTGGAGTCAGGGAAATTTGCTCTAGTTGAATAGGGTTGAGGACAAACTTGACAGAGTTGACTTGATAAACACGCAGCTGCGGTTCTAAACCAACTGTTTGATCCACAACTAACTCTTTTGCATCACCACCAGTGACTTCCCGCCATTGAGGGAGTTGTCCACTCGGACTTGTCCAAGGCAGCATAAGTTGTAGGTGAGTGCCTTCGGGATTGTAGTAAACTATCTGACCGTAGGCAATTGCACTTGTTCCTTGTTGACGCTGTCCTCGTAAATAGAACCATACACCTGGTGAGGGTGTATCGCCCTCAAAACGACCTACTTCACTTAAAGGCAAGGGTAAACTGGAACCTTGGTTGTCATCAGTAGCATTGACGATGGGCGCGACGACAAAAGATTCTTCTGGTCCAGTCACTTTGAGTTGAGCGGCTAGATGATAGTATGCCTTTGATACAGATTGCAGTTCTGGGTTTCCTGCGCGTTGATAAACCCTAAGTTCAACTATATACTTGCAATCCGACTGACAATTAGCACGCTGCTTAAAAACAGGGAGTAAAAAAGAAGCTGTTGTGTCGCGTTCCAAAGGCAGGATTTGTCCCGCTATTTGTCCTTGTTTGCTGAGGGAATCTTGAATTTCTCTAAGGGTTTGGGAGGGTTCTGAGTTATTGTCGGAAATGTTCCCCAATCCTGGGAAAGATTTATTTAGCCAGCTTACCTGCTCTGGATTAAGTATAAATTGAATGCTAATCCAGGCAAAAGTCGTTATTAAACCAGCGCTGCATAACAAAACCGTCATTGCTAGCATCGACGCTAGCCAATTTCCCTGTTGAGGATTTTCCTTGAGTTTTTCAGAAATGCGTTTGAGTGGACTTGAATTCGGCTCATTTGGTCTGCATGGTTTTGGTGCAGGATTTGAAGGGTTTGCCATGCTACTTCTGCTGTAAATCCAATAGGTACTTTGGCAAGAGTATTTTCCTTTATACTCGTGTTTCTTAAATGTTGGTTACAAACATTTAATGTTGGTAAGTGTGGAAAATTTTTCAATTTTCACTTTTGATTATTCTTTTCTTCTTCATTTACATTTATCAGGATACAATGCCTGATTTCCGCACATTTTCCCTTAACTTTCTATTTTCTTTACAAAATCAGTAAATTCACCAATGCCATAAAAACCACTCCTTCAATAGACTCTCATTATGTGTGTGTGAGTTGAGTGTAAAAAAACCGAGAAACAAGAATGAACCACTGCGGGTTTGTTGCTTGCAGTGACCTGAATCAACGGAGACATCAAAAGACACAGAGATAGATTTTTCCAGGTCGTAAGTGTCTCCGTGTTTTCTTTATTTTCTGATGTATCTATAAAGAGTGCGTCTCTTGACTCAAGAAAGAAAAGCTATTTCATTAATTCTTTAACGCAACTTTTTTTGATAATTTTCCAATTAGTTATTTTGATTACTCTTAATTTTTACCTAACAATGTCTTCATATATTCATAATTTGCTAGCGCTTTTATTAGCGCTAACTTCTGCTGCAATTGTTGCTCAATCTTCAACAAGTATGATAAAATTGGATGACCGAAGTCCGCAGCGCTTGGACTCAGAACTCATACCAATTCTCTGTAACAATGAGCTTAATACTTAATAATTGGAGAGAAAGTTCGCCATTGCTCTAAGCTTGTAAGTAGAAGTGCAGAGTACATTTGTTTATGGCTCGTTCACTCGAATTAACAATTCACCAATACAAAAGGGCGGAAGCCCCTGTCATTCATGCATGGGGATGAAGCCCGACGGGAAATTTATTTACCGTCATACTTATCCCTAATTTTCGTTTCCGAGATACCCCATTTCTGGGTAAACGTAGACTGCATAATGTTTAGGGTCGGTACTTTCTGGGTGGCACTGCTTTATTCTCCGTAAGCCTGTTTAACTACCACAGTTCTAGAGCTTGGGACGCTCATGCATCCCAAGGTAGGAATTTAAACACTTGCCCTAAACGTAGTCCATTCCTGGACTTAAGCGGGTCAGGTAGCGTTAACTCACAAGCCCCTGCTTTTTAAGCATGGGGTTGCAGATCAACTAGAGAACCCTGACGCTCATTCTTGAAGAACTGGAGAAGCGTCTTAAGTTACTGTCCTTATGCTAGCAGTAAAGAACGCTTACAGATGCTCTAGTGGTTAAAAAAAGGTCAGGTTAATAGCCGTAAAGAGTTGGTCAAACGGCTCAATCGTGGTGAGGCAACGATGACAACATGGCGGCATTTCCCAACTTAGCGATCGCACCTGTTTATTATTCTCTCTGTTTATGGTAAATCTATGCTGATTTGGACTTTAGTTGCTTACTGCTTATACTGTATGACACCACTGCGTGCGGAATGTGGGGTCAGTTTTGCCTGAAACTCTTGTGTAGCTAGATTCTTCTTTGTTTCTCTGGAGAGAGTGATGGAACGGTATGCTGTAAGCATCTATAGCCAGTCAAAATGTCAACTGAAACACAATCATTAATTTGTTGTTTCGTATTTGTGCCTAATTAGGATTGATTTGTAGAAAGCGATCGCATCTTGGAGCGTGCTATGAAACTGACAAAGCAAAATCTCTCAGAACGTGCCTCTCATGTTTATGACGTGATTGTTGTCGGTGGTGGAGCAGGTGGGTTGTCTGCTGGCATTTACCTGCAACGCTATCTTCTTTCGAGTTTGATTATCGACAAAGGCAAAGCCCGTTCCTTCTGGATGCAAGAACTCCATAACTATCTGGGATTGCCACCGGATACCCCAGGGCGATCTTTGCTGCGGCAAGGTAAGGAACACTACCTCTCGCTCGGCGGTGATATGCTCGATGGCTTTGTAGAGGACATCGTAGATGAGGGAGAAACTTTTGCTGTGCAGGTCAAAATTGGCAGACAGGACAGTATCTGTCAGACGTTCCGCTCGAAGTACCTGGTTGCTGCCAGTGGCATCATTGACTACTTACCTAACTTAGACAATATGCGAAACGTGTATGACTATGCAGGCTACAATCTGCACGTCTGTTTAATTTGTGATGGTTATGAAATGAATGATAAAAAAGTGGGAGTATTTGCCAACAGTCTCAGTAATGCGGAAGTCGTTTTTCCACTCGGTTGGTTTACCCCTCATATCACGTTGTTCACTCAGGGACTGTTTGAAGTCGCAGATGAGTTGCGTCAGAAATTAGACGAACACGGCTATGAGGTGGTTGAAACCCCAATCAAGCAATTCCTCGGTGAAGACCATCAGATGAGCGGTGTGGAACTAGAAGATGGCAGGGTGATAGAGCTAGATGCTGGATTGATTTCAATGGGATCGAAGTATCACGCTGATTATCTAGAGAAGTTCAATCTAGAAAAGCAGGGCAGCAATTTGGTCACTGATAAGATGGCACGTACCTCCCATCCTCGCATCTTTGCGAGCGGCGATCTCAAAGTCGGACTCAATCAAGTTGTAGTTGCCGCAGCGGACGGGGCATCGGCTGCTACTCAAATCTGGCGAGATTTGCGCTCCTCGGTCGGAGCTAAACGTCCGGTACAAATGGCTCAAGCCACTTCCACCAAAACTTTACCCACCGCTTGACCGGATTCTGCACGATGTTGGATAGCGCAATGCTTTTCCCGTGTCAATACTTAGCACACACCACCTGCAAGGACTTCCTCATAGCGTTTCCCAGCGCTATCCCAAGTGAATTCCGTTTCTACCAATTGTCTACCGTTACCAGACAATTCTGCTCGCAATTGCGGATTTTCAAATAATTGACAAATAGCAGTCACATATTCTGTAGGCTGATTTGCTCGTAATGCCCTCAGTGGTGCATTTGCACCATCTACAGCCAGTCCTTCTAAACCGCGATCGCTTGCAACGACGGGTACACCTGCAGCGATCGCCTCTAAAGTTTTATTTTTAATACCAAATCCCGTCCGCATTGGCACGACGCAGACAGTCGCTTTGTGCAAATACTCTACCATTGAAGGCACACGCCCTGTTACAATAATGCCAGGTTTTTCTTTAAGTGCTAAAACTTCTGGTGCAGGACGAGAACCAACAATATCGAAAGTCGTATCAGGGTAAAGTTTTTGAATTTCTGGTAAAACTTCGTTGCTGAAAAAGCACACAGCATCGATGTTTGCTAAATTATCCATTGCACCAATGAAAATTAAGCGGTGTCCCCCTGGATCATTGCTACGGTTGGGAAAGGAAACCAAATCTACGCCATTGGGAATGACTACAATTTCACTGTTAGGGTTAAATTTTTGCATCTGAACCCTATCTTCTTCTGTTGTTACCACAATTGCCGAGAATTTAGAGCAGTAGCGTTGTTCGTAACGACGCAAAAGTGGTAGATAAAGTCTATCTCGAAATCTATTTTCAGAAATACCAGTGTCTAGCTGGTTGCGACAGGTACCGTAGACAGAACTATGAACGTTAACTACAGTTCTGATTTGTTTTTGAAAGTAAGGGCGCACATAAATTTCATTCACGCTATGTTCGCAGGTAATGACATCACATTTACCCGCTTGTATAAAGTTATCAACCCAGGTTTGCATTTCATTTGAGTAGCGATTTAACACACTAGGCGGTATCCCATAGCGTATAAAAGTCATGAAGCGCTGTATTTTCTGCTGTATTTTCTTCAGTATCCCTCCAGATATACCAGAGTCTTTTGGGCGATTAAAAAGAATTAAGTTCTCAACACAATTTCGTAATCCTATTATTTCTGCATCTGTGACATCAGGCTCTCGTTGAGTCACCAGGGTGATAGCATGGTGTTGACTGAGATACTTGAGTAAATTAAACGTCCTCACCTGCGTTCCACCTCGTGTGGGCGGATAGGGAAATGTCGAAGATAGCATTAAAATTCTCATGCAATGAATTATTTAGTAATAATACTTAAAGACATGATGATATATATCATGACATATAGCTAAATTGATATGATTACAATTGTGACTATATTTCAATAAAAATAATAGGTAAAAAAATGGCAAAAATAGGTATTTACACATTAGCTAATGACGTTGTTTATGACCAACTCATTGCTTTATTAAATAGCATCGAAGTCAATGTTGGTTCAGATATTCCTATTTGTATTATTCCATATAATGATAAATTAAATTTAGTGAAGGAAGAAATTAATTCTAGAAAAAATGTAACGCTTTTTGATAACTGGGACTCAATCCAACGTTGGGAAGAGTTTGCTAAGGAAGTTTGGGCAGTTCATCCAGGAGCTAAAAGTTCAAAGTTATCACGTAACTGGTGGTCTTCCGGTCATCTGCAAAGAAAAATGTGTGTATTTGATGGAGAGTTTGACAAATTCGTGTTTTGCGATGCTGATAGTTTAGCAATGAAGCCCTTTGATGATGTGTTTGATAAACTTAACACATATGATTTTGTTTTTGATGATTGGATACACACTAAAAACCGCACAAAAGTACCATTAAATATCCCGTTTTTAGAAAAAGCCAACTTATTGACTGAAAAAGATATACGTCCTAGGCTTCACTGTTCCGACTTTTTTGGGTCAAAGCGAGGTTTATTTAACAAAGAAAACTTAGCTTTTTTGAAAAAACTATTAGTCGAAAATAGAGAAGTTGAATGGCTGACGGCATGGTGGGATGATGCTCATTTATTTAATTACTTGACTTTCAAGTCAAATCTTCCTTTGTTTAATTTTACTCTTAGTGAAAATGGGCAGGAAAGAACAGGAAATTGTGCCATATCTGACCCGTTTGTGAATATAAATAATGTTGTGTATAACGAGCAAGGATTAAAGCCAATCCATCGACTTCATTATATGAACTATCCTGCAATAGATTTCACGCGTTTATGTCATGGCGAAGATGTAGATATTCGTTATAAAGATGTATTTTTATACTATAGATTTCTCAAACAACCAGAGCAAAGACCAAAGGAACTAAAACCTCCTAGCAAATTCAAGAAAGTGAATAGAATATTACATAAAGCTGTCAAGAAAGCAAAAAAAGTCTTTTTGTAGAGAAGCAATAAGCCTGTGACTAAAATTAGTATTTGTATTCCTACGTTTAACCGTGTTAACCTTCTACCTTTCGCCATTGAAAGCGTACTACAACAAACTTATCAAGACTTTGAATTAATTATCTGTGATGACGGTTCTGATGACGGGACACCTGAACTGATGTCGCAGTACACAGACAGCCGCATCAAATACATCCGTCATCCGCAAAATATTGGTAAAAGTAATAATATGCGCTCTGGCTTTGATGCCGCAACGGGCGAATATTTTATCAAATTTGATGATGATGATAAGTTAACACCAAATTTCCTAACACGTACCGCAGCGATTCTTGATAAAAACTCTAGCATTGATTTTGTTGGGACTGACCATTGGGTGATTGATATTAACAACGTCCGAGATCAAGCGAAAACCCAAGAAAATTCTTGCCGCTGGGGTAGGGCGAATTTACAAGCAGGTATTGTTGATAATTTGTTAGAAGTTGTATTTGTTAAACAAAGCTTTCAAATAGGCGCAACCTTATTTCGTCGTTCCAGCTTGCAAGAGTTGGGATTTATGCAGCCCAATTGGCAAAATTGCGAGGATAATGATTTATTTGTGCGGTTGGCTTTGACAGGGAAGAAAGGCTATTACTTACCAGAGTTGTTAATGGAATATCGCTTTCATGACCAACAGCAAGGTATTAATCGGGCAATTCCTTATTTAACTGATAAATTGCAGTATTTAGAAAGTTATAAATTTCCATCGCAGAAGCTGGAGGAAATTAGGCAAAAGCGTCTTGCAGAGACACAGTTATTGTTAGGGTTACGCTTGATTGAAAAGGGTGAAACGCAAAAAGGAAGAGAGTTAGTTTTGGCAGGGAAGTCTTTTTCGTCAGCTAAGGCGTGGACTGGGTTAGGGTTATCGCTGTTACCTGTGGGGTTGCGTCCTTGGGCGTTTGGTTTGGTAAGAAGAGTGAAGGGGTAGGAGCGTCACCGCACGCTTCGGTACACAGCACAGAACCCAAAGCGGTTTGAGCGCTTTGTTTGGACACAAGACTCACAGAAGTTCCCATTTTGATTTTTAAGGAATCGAGCCCTATCAAGCGTTATCAATGGTATGCCCCCTTAGATGAGGTTAAGGAGGCTTTGTTTTTTTTCGGTCAACTTTTCGATAGCAACTTAATTAAGTCTGGCTTTCTCTTGCCACTATATCCAGGAATTCCTCGTTCCCTTGCCATGTCTTTTAGCTTTGCAACTGTCAAAGTTTTTAATATTTCAGGATCTATGATGACCCCAGGATCTATGACGGGTTTAATTGTTGTTGGCTCAGGAGTTAGGTAAAAAACTTCCTTGAGTGCATCTAACTTCTTTCCCCTAGTTATGCCGCACGCTAACTTTGTGACTGGCTCGAAGTTTTTCCACTGGTTGCGCGATGCCCCATCAATACGATTGGTGGCGATCGCCAGCTGAACCCCTTTCAATTCACTATTTGGCTTCTCAATGAGGTACTGCAACGCCGATTGAATTTCATCTCTGGTTGCGGTCGATAGGTTGACTTTCGGTACGAATTCCCCAGCGAGAATTTTGGTTAGTTGAGATGTCTGCTCACTGGGGTCAGCAATAATACACCACACTTTCTCCAGCCCGGCTTCTTCTGCAACCGCGAAAATGAACGAGTTGCCGATAACTTCGTACTGGTCTTCACCAGTTTCTTTAACAATCACCGGAACCCAGTTGCGACCACCCGACTCATTAAGCGCTTTTGCAGATACTTTGATTAAAAACTCTGGTGCGTTTGTACCTTTGCCTGGGTTAATTCCATCCTTATCAAGGCACATTAAATTCCCAACATCGCTTAAGCTCATTGTAGAAAATACTCCTTGGCTAATGCAAAATAGTAATCATATGCTGTTTTATTTCTATACACAGATGGCGTACGTGCAAAAGCCGCGTTCGCAATGTGGGCATAACTGGGCAAATTGAAAATGTAGTGATCTGGTTTTGCTTGACTGTAACGGGAGTAAAAGTACGGCGTTAAGTCAAAGGGGTTAGTTTTATCGTTTTTTGCCTGTTCGATGATTTCATCCAATGCTCGGTCAGCCGTAGCTCGTGCTGCTGGGGTAATCGCTTCTCCGTTAAAGAAGATAGGAAGCGCTATTGGTCCCCCATCCTTCCTAAAACTTTGGACTTCTGGAATGAATTGTTTGATAACAATTGCCGCATTCTGTAGAGAAAAGATGTTGTTGTGCTTGGTAGGAATTAAAACTACATCCGAAGCATACACCGCGCTCTGACTGAAGAATCTCCAGTTGGGTGGAGAGTCAATTAAAATGTAGTCATATAGAGATTTTAACGGGTCAATCAGCTGCCTCAGTTTAGCTATCCTGATAACTTGCCGCAGTCTTTCTTCTCCTAAAACCATCAGCTTTTTGTCACTTGGGATAACATCAAATGCTATTGTGCCAGTGGACTTTGTCGGGAAACTGAACCTGAACATGACCCCTGGAGGAAATGATGGACTCGGCTTATTTTCCAACCAGGAATACAACGCATCTTCCTTTGGTTTCACATCAAGGGAGTTGGTTAAATCCTGTTGGTTCGGGTCAAAGTCAATAATTAATACTTGTTTTCCAAAAGCTGCCAATGTAGCTGCCAGATTAACCGTGGTTGTAGTCTTTCCCACGCCCCCTTTATTGTTGTAAATGGCGACTGTGAGCGCCCTGGGAGGGTTGTCGATTTTAGCTTTGATTGCCGCCACAATCTCGTCAACGTTATCAGGTGTAATCTCCAGACAGGACGAGGCTGGGTGGATAACCTTGCCATGCTTGCTAAACAATTGAATGTGTCTGGAGTTTGTAATAATTCCCCATTGGGCAGACTTGCAATTTGAACCACGTAAATAACCGTGAAGCTGCTTAACTGCTGACCTATACTGTGCAGAATTTCCGCTTAGGTTAATATCTCTACCTTTTATTTCCAACAGTAGGTAGGGGTTAGACTTGGTGTTGACGAAGATGTCGTTCTCAGCATTCTTGCGAACAGCGTAATCAACGGCGTCAAAGCTATTGCCAGTAGCAAACTTGGGGACGGTTTCAGTTGCATCAAAATCCAGCAGCTTTAGCAGATATGGAATGAAGATGTTGCCAACTATTGGCTCTTGCGCATTACTCGGAAGATCCAACAGTACTTGCCTAAGTTTGGAAGAATCCATAAAATCAAGTAAGTTTACTACAAAACCGCCACTTACTAGGCGGTTTTCTGTTTAGTGCAATTAATAACTTCGCTGATGACCTGCTCATTGACAACAATTGACATAAGCATTTGCATAAGTCAGTTTTCGCCAACGCTCTACAAAAAGCGATCGCCTAAGGGCAGTGGCAAAGCCAATCGCTATTGCTACAATACTTTTTGCTTCATAGCTTGATATTAAACAGGGTACTTTAAGAGTGTCATATAAAACACTTGGGGAAATAAAGCGGGGCTGAAGAAAAAGTGAAGTCATTGCGATCGGCAAGGCGATCGCCATTGTCCACCCCAGCTATCCATCCACCTCGGTACGCATTTATTGTTGATGTACAAAAATCCGGGTACCCAGACTTAATAAAAGGCAAAGGCGATCGCTCAACTGCATAAGTCAACTTCACCCGCATCTAATAATAATCGTCTGATTAGGCTTAAGACCTATCTACAACACACCGTTGGTTGCCCCTTTCTACCTCATAGAAGGGGGTTTATTTTTGGGAAGGCGATCGCCCCCCGGCGGGCACTTCGTGCTATCGCGCAAAAGTAACCGAGCAAAACAGCTGGTAAGATTATTTGATGTGGCAACAACTTTTTTCATACACCATTGGAATGTTTGTCGCGCTGTTCCCAATCGCCAATCCCATTGGAGCGGTGCCGATTTTTTACACCATGACGGCAGACGATACCAAGCCTTACCGTCTCAAACAAGCGCGGCAGACCTCCATCAATGTAGTTCTGGTGTTGGTCACTTTTTTGCTAGCAGGAAAACTGATTTTGTCGTTCTTCGGAATTTCTTTGGGGATTCTCCAAATTGCAGGCGGGTTAATCGTTGCGCATACTGCTTGGGAAATGGTCACTGCTCGGCAACGATTGACAGAGCCAGAACATCAAGAAGCGGTTGATAAGGATGATATTTCCTTCACCCCAATGGCAGTTCCGTTGATCAGTGGACCGGGAGCGATTGGTGTGGTGATTAGTTTATCTGAACGGGCAAAGGAATGGCTTGCATATGCTGGTTGTTTAGTGGGAATTGCTGTCTTTGGTTTATCGCTCTACTTGTTTCTCGTGTTGGGAGAGCCTCTCATTCGAGCAATGGGACGAAATGGCATTGGTGCAATGAACCGCGTTTTGGGCTTCTTGATTTTGGCAATTGCGGTGCAGTTAATTGCTGAAGGCACTGTTGCCTTCATTCAACAATCAATGCCATCTCTGCTTCGGTAGATGGGCGCAATTTTCGATAAGATTCCCAAGGACAGAATCTGAGGCACAACCTTAATTACTCATTACTAATTAGGCGCATCTTCATAGAGAAACGGTATCACTTTGATCTAGTTCTTTGGCAGGACATAATATTTTAAATTTTACAAAATATGCTTTTAGGTACGTAAGCGGTCATTTGCTTGTAGTTTGGGTTGTTACATTTTCCAGCCATTCATAATTATCTTGCTGAGTTGTTGCGTTGTTAATATTCTGCCAAAGGTTTCACCCCACAATGACAAAAGAGGGATTAACGAGACTGCCGTGCAAAGGCGCGGAGAAAGAGGGTAGGTTGGCTTAATGCACGAAATCCAACATCTAAACTTTATGTTTCTTTAGGAACATTTACGCTGCCTGAACACACTAAATCTAGGTACGATAAAAAGGAGTGTAAATTATTGCAGTTCGAGCTAGAGTGGTGCTGACTTAATATTTAGGCAACAATACCCGCATGGATACCAATGAATTAAAGTTCCTATTAAAATTACTAGGATGTGAGAATTATCGTTCAAGCCTTACTGCTAGTGGTTTTAAGAGTTTTAAAGGTAGAAATAAAATTTGTCAAAATTTAGGCGATCGCGAACTGATAGACTTTTCCCGCGAGATTGCCGCAGTTAAGATTTTACCGCCTGCTCAAGCTCTGCTAAAAGCTGATACAGGTCAGTTGCCGCTTAAGCCTAATGAATTGAAGGTACTGGAGAGTATCAGCAAGGCTTCAGGAAAAATCACGCCAAGCAAAATCAATGTCAAATCCGTGAAGTCTGGGGAACGAGACGCCATCTTGCAAAGCTTCCATGAAAAGGGATTAATTGACGCTGAAATCAAGATTAAGAAGACTAAAGCTGAGGTATGGCTTACCGAACGCGGAATTGAGTATTTGCGGGATGATTACAGTCCAAAGGGAGCCGCAAACATCAGCTTGGATCTGCTGAATAATTACCTGCGCTTTTTGCGGAAATCCCTACATGGTAAGCCAGAGCAAGTACCTACTCCAGCACCTACCAAGCAAGAGTCGGCTGCTGTAACAATTATCAACCTCACTGACGAAGAAATTTTACAAACTATCCGGAGATTGGATCAGGAGCTAGGTACTGACAATTATTTGCCAATTTTTCATCTGCGGCAAAAGTTACAACCTCCGCTATCACGGGAAGAATTAGATAAGGCACTGTATCGCCTGGAAGCGAGCGACCAAATTGAATTAAGTAAGTTGGCAGAACCAGGTGATTATTCTCCTGAGCAAGTTGGCGCTGGAATTCCCCAAATTAGCGGCGGCTCCTTGTTTTTCATCACAGTGATCTAGCGGATACACCTAAATTACGAGCAAGCTAACTTTGAGATAGCAGGGATATTGGCATGGCGACAATTGACGAAGTTATTAAAAAATCACTTAATCCATTTGATAACCAAGCAGCAGGTAACTTTTGGGAAGAGGAGGAGTCACCCCCTACTGTTGAATCTATTCATCAAAAGCCATTAACTCAAATAAAAAGTGTTTTAGCAGAGGTTGCCCAAGACCATCAAACCCGCAGCCTAATTCTCTATGGCGACGCTGGAACGGGAAAGACTCATTTCTTAGGTCAGCTCAAACAACAGCTAAACGATCAAGCTTTTTTCGTCTACATTGAGCCATTTTCTGAAAGTGACCGTATCTGGCGGCACATCTTACGCCACACCGTTGATAGCCTGGTTAATGCTCCAGCACGACAAGCAGATTCCCAATTAATCCTCTGGCTCAAAAGCAGCTTGTCTACGATTGAGAAGGGGTTAAAAAGTGAGCAGCAAAGTTTGCGTGAAAGAATAAAAGGCATATTTGGGCAAACAAAAACCGATACAGGGCGCGATGCTGCAAAGCAGCCGCTACGCGATCGCCAATTCTTTATTGACATTCTCAAAAAGACCATCGGCACCACAGGAATTTACAATGCTAATGAATTCTTTGGTGTTCTTTATGACCTAACTAATCCAGATTTATACTCTTTAGCCTGTGAATGGTTAAAAGGAGATGATTTAGATGAAGAAAGTCTGAAAAAGTTACGAGTTAAGCAATCTATTGATGATGAAGACAAGGCACGGGGTATCTTGGGCAACTTTAGCAAAATTTCTGCGAAAACTCAGCCGATTGTGTTGTGTTTCGATCAGTTAGATAGCATTGCTCGTTTACCAGATGGCTCTCTTGATCTACAAGCTTTATTTAACGTCAACTCTACGATTTATAACGGCAGGTGGAAAAATTTCCTGATTATCATCAGCATCAGGACAGAGAACTGGTATAACAATTCTAAGCGAGTTCATCCTTCTGACATAGATAGAGCTAGTATCAGAATTCCACTAAAACGCATCACGCTGGAAGAAGGCGAAGCTCTCTTAGCTTCTCGACTCTATCCCCTGCACAATCAAGCTAACCCCAAACCTACTTCCCTAATTTACCCTTTAAATCGGCAGGTGTTAGAAAAAGTGTTTCTCAGCCGCAAAGCTACACCCCGCGATTTTCTGACGCTAGGGAAACAACTATTCCAGGATTATAAGGAATGGGTATTTAGAGATAAACAACTTCCTCAGCCAAAATGGTTTGATGGTGGAGCCCCGCCGCCGCCGCCACCGCCACCACCAGATAAAATAAAAGCAGAATTTCAATTGCTATGGCAGCAGGAATATGAAAAAGTTCAGGGAAAAAATACCAAAATTACCTTGTTAGCCGCACCCGACCTAATTTGGATGTTGCAACAAGCCTTGGAGGCATTACAAGTACAGGACATTAAGCCTAAACTTATAAGTGGAAAGTACGCCAGTTATTCCTTAAGTTATCAACAACCTGGTAAGCGTGAGCGAGTTGGGATAGTCTGGACAGAAGATTCAAACATGACAAGTTTTTTCAATGTGATGAATGCTTGCCAGAAAGCTATTCAGCAAAATCTCTGTCAAACCATGTACTTGCTCCGGGCTGGAGGGGTAGGAAAGCCAAACCTTGCCGGGAATCAGCTCTACCAACAGATTTTTACATATACTAATCATCGTCATATCAAGCCTAATCTGTCTTCTGTTCACTACTTGGCGACATATCACAGCTTTGTGAATTCAGTGGAAGCTAATGAATTGGTGCTTGCAGGCAAAACCATTAATTTGCAGGAACTACAAACTTTAATCCGCGAGTGCAATCTTTTGTATAAGTGTACTTTATTGCAGGATTTAAAGATTGTTTCTAAAACAAGTGGTGATGGAGACAATGGTAATGAGAAACATGATTTACAACCCGTGAAAACTTTTATGTTAGATTTAGTGACAAACCAAGGTTTCATGGGAGTACCGACTTTAATTAAAGAGACTAAAGTCCACTTTCCTCTTGTGAAAGAATCGGAAATTCAACAGTTGATTAGAGAACTGTGTCAAGAGCAAAAAGTTGAAATTTTTGACCCCAAAGCAAAGCTGCAAGACCAATTAATTTGTTTAGTTACCAAGAAAAAGTAATTTTATCACAAAAATGCTGACATGATAGGAAATGCACTACCTAACAGAAGCTACTAAAATCCAAGGGCAAATCGCCAAATTATCCTCGGCTAAAACACTATGGCTAGATACAGAAATCGCTGACTGGAATACTCCCTATCCCAAATTATCGCTCATTCAGGTGTTGGCTAACCCCACAGATTCGGCGGGTGAATCTGTTTATATTCTCGATGTGTTACATAAACCTGATTTAGCGGCATATTTTATTAACCAAATCATGGTTAATCCTAATATAGAAAAGGTATTCCACAACGCGAGCTTTGATTTGAAATACCTGGGTGGACAGATAGCAAAAAATGTTACCTGTACGCTCAAGCTAGCCAGAAAGATTACCCGCGAAGTTTTGCAAGTATCCAACTTACAACTTAAAACATTAGCAGCAGAACTCTGTGGATTTTCCAATGTAGATAAAGAAGAACAAGCAAGTGACTGGGGAAAACGCCCCCTTAGCCAAAAGCAGCTACAATATGCCGCAATGGATACAGTTTATTTGGCTGCTGTGCATCGACGCTTATTAGAAATTTCTAATCCCAATATTATAAATAATATTTTTGATATGGCATCTACATCTAATAGTTTCAAAAAAACAACAGAAAAATCTGAAAATTCATCTTCAAATGCTACTAAAGTCAGAGTTGCCTTTGAGTGTCCCCGCCTTTTTTATTTGAATCAGCGTTTCGGGGGCAATACCTTATTTTTACCACGAAATACTCATACTGGAATTGGCAAGGCATTCCATCAATTGGCTGATGACTTTGTGAGTTTAGCCACTCATGAACCACGATTTCAAGATTTGTTTAAACCATCTGCTGCCCAATTGCAGGTAGAGGAAATTGCCTCTGGTATGCAACAGCTTTTTTATGAAGTAAAGTTCTATCCTTACTTGCAACAAGTTGTTAAAAAAGATGCTAACCAAGCACAAGCACTGCTGCAAGTATGGCAGGGATTACAACGACTCATCAAACGCTTTGCTGAATTGCTAGTAGTTAATCGCCGCTATTGCGATGCAGAAACAGTTATTCGTAAGACTTTTATCACAGAAGAACGCAGTCTTGAGTATTACTTTAATCTCCCAGATGGAACGCAACAACGGGTAGGAGGGGAATTTGATTGCTTAGTCTACAACTTTGAACTCAAGCGCCTATGTGTGGTGGAGTTTAAAACCTATCAGCCTGCCGATGCATCAGCGCAATTAGCCCAGGTTGCGCTTTATAGTTATATGCTGTGGCAGAAGAAAAAAGTAGCCGTTGATTCGGCGGTTTACTGTGTTTTGCCAGAGTTTAAAGAATATCAGTATACCTGGGAACAGCTAGAAAATACGGTGCATCAGCTGATTCCCTATAAGTTACAACAAATGCAGCAATGGCTGAGTTGGGAACCACCAAATCCCAATCCCCCACCACCTACAACCCAGCCTTATCTGTGCGAAATTTGTCCACAGCAGCAAAAGTGTCAGACTTATTTTGTAGTTAATAACACTCAGGTTGTGGAAGAGGGCAGGCAAGATACCCACTCCACAAGAGATGATCAGCCAACTCCCAATGCTGATGCCATAGGTGAAGAGTTAGTTGCCACGTTGCAATCTTTTGGTATTGGTGTAGATTACCACGGCGCAGCTGTTGGTCCAGCTTTTATCCGAGTGAAACTCAAACCCCAGCTTGGTGTTAAAGTGAGCTCTCTGCTGAAGTTATCAGCTGATTTGCAAGTGCAGTTGGGCTTAGCAAACCCGCCTCTGATTTCTCCTCAGGCTGGATATGTCAGTGTTGACTTACCTCGTCCAGATAGACAAGTTGCTAAGTTTGAGGATTATATCAAGCCGCAAATACCAGCAACCGCACCTGTAAAAATTGCGATTGGGGTGAATTTAGAGGGACAGTTGGTAGAGGCTGATTTATCCGATCCAAATACTTGCCACTTTTTGGTTGGGGGGACGACTGGAAGTGGTAAGAGTGAGTTTTTGCGATCGCTCCTTCTAAGTTTACTCGTTCGTCATTCGCCGCAACATCTACAGATTGCCCTTGTTGATCCCAAACGAGTCACCTTTCCCGAATTTGAGCGGATGCGGTGGTTGTATTCACCAGTCGTTAAAGATAGCGATCGCGCTATTGAACTGATGGATCAATTAGTCACACAAATGGAGTCGCGTTATCAGCGATTTGAACAAGCTGGGTGTGCTGATTTGAGTACTTACAATCAACGTTCTCAACAGCCTTTGCCTCGCATTGTCTGCATCTTTGATGAATACGCCGACTTCATGGCAGAAAAGGAAACTCGTACGGCGTTAGAACAAAGCATTAAACGGCTAGGTGCAATGGCAAGAGCAGCTGGAATTCATCTCATTATTGCTACCCAACGTCCTGAAGCAGGTATTGTTACCCCAATTATACGCTCTAACTTACCAGGACGGGTTGCACTCCGAACTGCCAGTGAAGCAGACTCAGCTATTATCTTGGGAGGTAAACAAACAGCCGCTGCTCGCTTATTAGGTAAAGGCGATTTACTCTACCTCATTGGCGCTCAAATGCATCGGTTACAAAGTTTATTTGCGATAGATATTAGGCTACCGTCAGTGTAGCCTTGTCTATAGCAATCCTAAATTATAAGCCCTACGGGCTGCCTTCGGCTACGTGAACAACAAGATTCCCGACAACTTTTACGAAGTCGGGAATCTAAGCATGCGCGATTTTCACAAATCAGATAGGATTGCTATATACGACAAATAAATTGAACTGCGGAAATTATCTGTATGTATAAATAACAATGACATAACAATCAAATTTCAGAGATGGACATAGATAAACGCAGGCTATTTACCTATGTCCATCTCTGTGCATTTTTGATTTTAAATTATCAAATTAGAGATTTTTGTAAGAACTCTAGCCAAGAGTCAAAAACTCCACAGGGAAATGAAATATCTAAACGCAATTTTTCATCAGCCGTCCTCGCTGGATAGTTTAGGTAACTGCTCAATTGCTTTTGACCACACTTTTTTGTAATCTTCAATTGCACCGCTATAGTCTTTTAGCTTAGATCGGGCATTACCCCGGCTGATATAAGCTTTAGCATCGTTAGGATGAATCCGCAGAAACTGGGTGTAATCTTCAATTGCGCCGCTGTAATCTTTTACCTTAGAGCGAGCATTAGCTCGATTGATGTAAGCTTCACCATCGTTGGAATTCAGGTCTATAGACCAAGTGTAATCTTCAATTGCACTACTGTAATCTTCCAACTCACAATAGGCATTGCCTCGGCTAATGTAAGCTTTGGCATCGTTAGGATTCATCCGCAGGTACCGAGTATAATCATTGATTGCACCAATGTAATCTTTGACCATAAAGCAAGCATTACCCCGGCTCATATAAGCTTGTGCATCCTGAGGATTCATCCTTAAAGATTGTGTGTAATCTTCAATTGCACCACTGTAATCTTCCAACTCGCAACGGGCATTACCCCGGTTAATGTATGCTTTGGCATTATCAGAATTTAGCTGCAATTGGGTGCTATCTTCAAGCTCATACTGACCATTCTCTATGGTAATGTAAACTTCGCCATCGTTAGAGTTAAGGGGCAAAAACTGGGTGCTATTCTCAATTTCGCCGTTATAATCTTCCAACTCAGATTCAGTATGAATCTGGCTGATATTGATCTCAGTCTCAGCGTAATTGGGATTAAGCCCTAAGGAGTGGGTGTAGTCCACAATTGCTTCTCTTTTGTCAAGTCCAGGGCTGATAAACGCAATGTCATTAGGAATAGTATAGCCAGGATTAATCTGCATACTACTGCTGTAATCTGCGATCGCTCCCTTGTAGTCTCCAAGCTCAAAGCGCAGCAGCCCCCGATTGCAGCGAGCTTCGACATCGTTAGGATTAAACTGCAGGTACATATCAAAGTCTATCATTGCACCTTTGTACTCTCCTAGCTTTTGACGGGCAAGCCCTCGCTGATAGTAAGCCTTAAAACCATTGGGATTGAGGCGCACGAACTCGTTAAATTCTGCAATAGCTCCTTGGTAATCTCCTTTTCGAGCCTTTTCCTCTCCTCGGCGATAAAACACTTCGACCACATCGTACTGACTACGAAGCTGTGCTGCCGCCTGCTGTCGTTCGATGATAGTGCGTGATAGAGTTATAGCATTACGCCGCAACTCAAGTTGTGCTATCACCTGATCACTTAATACTCGTAGTCCTTCTATCTGTTCGAGACTCAAATCTCGGGGGACTATGTCAATCACGCATAATGAGCCAAGCGCAAATCCCTCCGGTGTAATGAGGGGTGCGCCAGCGTAAAAACGAATGTTGGGATCGGAGAGTACCAAAGCGTTGTTTGCAAACCTAGAGTCTGCCAACGCATTCCTGACGACTAATGGCTTTTGTTGCAAAATTGTATAAGCGCAGAATGCGAGATCCCGGCTTGTTTCAGGTGCTGCTAAACCCACTTTCGATTTAAACCACTGCCGATTTCCATCAACAAGGCTAATAATCGCAATTGGGGTACGACAAATTTGTGCAGCTAAGAAGGTAAAATCGTCGAAGACTTTTTCGGCAGGAGTGTCCAGAATTTGATACTGGCTAAGTGCATTAAGCCTAGCTATTTCATTGTTAGGCAGTGGCGGTTGTGGGTGTGGGTTCATTTTTTTTGGTAAATCTCCCAAAGCTGGTTTGATAGAGCAAATAACATGGAGAAGCACCTTCTTAACTAACAACAGGTCGTTCTTCTTAATTAGTATCGTGTACTGTCGTGCTTTTTAACGAGTGACGAACACTCAATCTACTAGTCTGTTAACCGAAAAATAATCGCTTATGGCAGGCACACCGGATACTGAGAGTGAGGGACGCAAAGAGAGTTTTTGAAAGATATTATTACTTCCTGCTAAAGCAGTTACACTCATCTCGTCTTAAAAACTAGCTCTAATTATCACTAATTGCGGCTCTAGTACTCAAAGCACATTGTAGCAATTCATACTTATAAGCTTTTGTATAAGCCTTAAATATTTTACATCTGCTTTGAGATAGATTTTAAATTAGCAGTGTTTTTCTCGCGATATTAACTTATATAATCATTTTTAAATAACTTTCAATTTTTGTAAATATTTTGACTGAGTAAGTATAAATTCTTAATAAATAAGGCTTTCCATCAATAAGGGTGTCTCAGATCTTGCACCTCTCCGTAGAAGCCTGTGTTTAGTCAAAAGTAGCGCAATAAAGTTACATCACTTTTCTTGGCTTTTCTCGATACAACAAAGACTTCAGGCTCAGTACTGGGTTTTTAAATAACATCAATTTTTCTTGGTGCAAGATGTGAGGTGTGAAATTACCAACAAGCGTATTGCAACCACTGCTCAAAAGGACAGCAAGACTTTGATGTCCCCCTGGCTTTTTATAAAAACGAGCGATATTCGTGTTTTTATAGCAGGGGGATAAGTTAATTTACCGAACAAGAATTTAGGAGTCAGGAGCCAGGAGTCAGAATGACTTTTGGGGCGACTGGTGGATGAATAGTGGTTTAAAGCCCCCGAATTTATCCGTGGAGAAGAAAAGAATTTTCCGTGACTGTTACCCCCGGATTCATCCGTGGGGATATTCTGAATTCACCAATTCTGACTTCTGACTCCTTTTCATAAACTTGTCATAACTTGAGCTAACTGATTAGATAAATCCACCCTAGATTCTTGGGACTTTTGAAATAAAACGCCAGCTAAAAAGTAATAATCGCCAGAATAGAATGCCATTTTGTTTTTTCGTAATTCCTCTATGTGATTTTTAACTTTTGGCTCCGAGCTATAGTAACCAAATTTTAAAGGTAAAACTATAAAATTTGTCACACGATAACCGTTAGACTTTGCATGAGCAATTGTACTTTCTGGGTTAGAATAGCTAGACACTAAAAGTAATACATTGTCATAACCTAATGATAAAAGTTCGTTGGTAACTGTTGCGCCATCAATGCCACCAAATAACAATGGCATATAAATTTCTTTATCTGGGGCGGGGAGATAAGGAGGATTAGCAACTAGATACTCAGCTTCTGGTTGAGAAGACTCAAACAAACATGAATTATGAATTATGTATTTATGACCAAGATTATATTCGTCGATTGTTAAATTGGCGGCTTTCCAGGCAGAAGTATTTAATTCAAATCCATGTATGACACCATCAAACTTGTTTCTGAGTAATGAATTAATAACAGGGCTGCCATCTCCTGAGCCAAACTCAACGACACACTCAGATTTTTGACAATTTCTCAGAACCAAATTTTCCAAGCAGTTTGAGTAAAAATTGGATTCATCAGGGCAAAAGAAGATGTTTTTCATTTGATTATCATTAATTCCAATATGTTTGAACAAAGGCGGGCAGTGCGCACCCTAGCAGCACCCTCAAAAAGGCAATAAAAAACGGTTCCTTTAGCAAGTGATCTGTTACTAAAGGAATAAATTGGTATGTGAATTATCAGTAGATTAGAAAAGCAAAATTACGAATGCTGTTGGTCTACCATTGTGAACTTTGAATTATGAATAACTTAATGTGGCTTGTTCTGCGGCACGTATTGATCGCACAACAGCAAGAGCCGCGCGATCGCCCATGAGCTTCTCTTGGTCGTACCCCAACACGAGTTCCCAGGCATCATTGGGATACATTTCGGCCAAAGGTAAAGCCACATCATCCAACATCCAGCGTCCGTGGCGTTCGTCCTCCCTGATGTGCACTTCCCAATAACTCATTGCTGCGTTAGAGAGTCCCAAGCGCTGCCCTGCTGCAACATAGCTTCTGAAAGCCGCTGGTACCGATGTCTCGAAATAGGTCAATCCACCGTTGTAACGCAGGAAATAGCGCTTGCGTTCACTTATGAGATAGCTATTATTGGAACAAGCCAGAAGTTCCCAAGGGATTAAATCGAAGTATCCCTCTGGTTGGGTGTTCATCCCAAACTCGTTTAGCATTTGAGCAAAAAACGTAGAATGCTTGCGAGATAAGCGACCGTTCCCGTACTCTTCCTGAAATACACGCATCAGCGTACACTGTACTGCATTAGCAGCGCCACCCAGAATGCGGGGAAGGTGACTGCTTTCCACCAAGCCTTCAAACGAACCAATAGCCAGTAAGTGACGGTAGCCAGCCTCACTCATTTCGTCGCGAATGTAGCGGCTGTCTGTGGACAAAGGTGGATCTAAATCCTCAGCACAACGTTCAATGAGAGCTTGCTTAACATCCAATTGTTGCAATGCAGCAACATCGATTTGTGCGAGTTCCCACTCTTGCCAAGCCGTCTCAATTTGGTCGCGCACCTTATACAAGTAAGGAGAACGCTCGTTGACGTAGTGGCGTAGGTCGTCATACCAAAACAGATTTAACCGATTGATGCGATATAGTATGCGCTGGAGAAAGCGATGAGCTGCATCATCACCAGCACCATTTTGATAAGCTGCAGGAATTGCTACAGAGAGTGCGCGTTCAAACTCACTGTTTAATGCAGGATCTGCATCTAGTTGTTTGTCCAAATTCTCTGTTGCAAGCAGTTCTATAAATTGCTGCTCAGCACGCTCGTAGTTTATATCTATTTTTTCTTTTATCTGCTTACTCTTTTCTGTAACCTCGGGGAGAGGAGACATCACTAAATTGCTGTGCATGGAATACTTGGTTAGTAAAGGCAGGCGTGAAACTGTTTGGGCCTATACTATTTAGATTTCCATTAAGTAAATTTCAGAACCTCTGCCACAGGTGATAAAGAAAAATTAACTTCTTGATGAAAGATTTCAGTCCACAGACGCACAGAGGAACATGGGGACAAGGGGGACAAGGGAGAATTTGCTTCCTTGTCTCCCCGCTCTCCTTGTCCTCAACGTGGACTGACAGGTGCTTGATTGGCGGGTGTTTGAGGCACTGGTTTACTAGGTGGAATCTGTTCAATGGTAATCAGTGCTTCCATGACTGACTTAGCAATGGGTGCGGCTACAGTACTACCATAGGCATTTTCTCCTCTCGGGTTATCAACCAATGCCAATACGACGTAGCGGGGCGATTCTACAGGTAAGATACCCACGAAGCTGGTGATTTTAGCTCCGCTGATATAACCACCAGAGCGACTGGCTTTTTCGGCTGTGCCAGTTTTGCCTGCAATCCGATACCCAGGAATTTGCGATGCTCTTCCTGTGCCGTCATCGACGACACTTTCCATCATTTCTACCACCTTTAGGGTGGTCGTGGGTGAGAAGATTTGGCGTGGTGCAGCTCGATTGGGTGAATAGTGAACCTGCCCTTTGGTGTCTATCAGCCCCTGGACTACGTGAGGTGTGACCAATTTGCCCCCATTGGCTAAAGCTGCGTGCATTTGTACCAGTTGCAACGGTGTCAGCGAAAAGCCCTGCCCGAAGGAGGTTGTAGCTGGTTCAACTGGGGTAGCAAGAAATTCTTCCTGACTTTTTAGCTGACTGCTCACAGTGAAGGGTAAATCGGTATCATCAACGCTTTGCCCTAGCCCCAAACGTTCCAGCCAACCGTAGTAGACAGAAGGCTGCAATCTTTGGATGATTTGCACCATGCCTATGTTGCTCGAGTGTTGCAGAATTTGAGAGATGTTGATCCGCCCGTAACGTTTGTTTTCAGCATTCTTGATTGTTCGGTCACTCACTTGAATGTAACCGGGGTCATTGAACACATCTTCAGGTTTAATCACGCCAGCTTCCAAAGCGATCGCCACATTTAAAGGTTTGAACGTTGAACCTGGTTCATACAGGTCTGCTACCGTCCAGTTTTTAAATAGAGAGATATCGGCTTTAGAATATTCATTTGGGTTATACGTGGGCTGAGAAACTAAGGCGAGTAACGAACCATCCCAGGCATCCATAACAATGACTGCCCCTCGCTTTGCCCGGTACTTTTGCATTTGTTCTTTAAGAGCAAAGCGGGCAACTCTTTGCAGGCGGTTATCTATAGTGAGTTGCAGTCGCATATCATCAGAATTGAGAAAACCCTCTGGAGCATAATCTGGCATCAGCGCCCCGTTACCCGCTCGGCTGAGTCGTACCGTCTGCATAGTACGTTCTAGCAGCTTTTCTTGGCTGTACTCCACACCAGCCTGACCGCGACGGTCAAGATTCACATAGCCTACCACTTCTGCAACCAAATCCTGCTGTGGGTAGAATCGGGAGTATTTTTGAATTAACTCTAACCCATTGAGGTGGAATGAAGAAATGCGATCGGCAATTTCTTCTGGTAGTGCCGAGGCTAGTGTAATCCCGCTTTTTTTACTTTCAAACTTTTTTTCTAACTCAGCAGCATCTTGAGCCAGTATTGGCGAAAGCTGTTCTGCCATCTGGTGATTAGACTTTTCAAAGAGTTTGGGATGAGCGTACAAAGTATATACGGGACGGTCAATTGCCAGCAAATCCTTATTGCGATCGACCACTGGGCGACGGGGCACAAAAGGTCGCAAATTCACCATTTGCTGGTTTCGCGCCTTTTGTGTGAGCTTTGGTCCGCGCACGATTTGCAGGTTGTACAAGTTAACACCCAGCCCTACCCCAGCCGCAATCAGAAAGCTCCAAACAATAAACAGTCTGAATTTGGTGTTGGGTGCTTGCTCTTGAGTCTGGTCAGGTTTGCTGTTGAACTCTCGTCTCGAACCCTTCTGCTGTCGTCTGGTAAATTCTGGTTTCGGAAAATTAAACTTTCTAAATTTTGTTCTGCTTGGTGACTTTTGCATGAAGATAGTCCTTTGTCCACCGCTCTGCGGAGTCCAAAGTGAAAAGTCAACAGTCTAAAGTTATGATTTTTGACTTTTGACTTTTGACTTTTGACTTTTGACTAATATCCTACTGGATTGGGGGTTTGCTGTTGTATTTCTGAATTTGGCGTCGTGTTAAGTACTGGGTTAGGCTCAACAGGTGCTGGATTCAAGAAAAGCATCCCAGCAGGAGTTGGCGATACCAGTTTGGCTGGTGGGCGTTCTGCTTCTTTCGCCATTTGGTTTTTTAACACCTCGTTGGCTGTCATCAACTGCCGTTCATGGCGTTGCAAGTTTTGCAGCTTGCGGTATGCCTGGCTCCAAAGTTGTTGGGAATATACAGTCCAACCATAAACCACAAGCGTCGTAGCGACTAACAAAAACGCCATAATTGAAGAATGACGATGTAAGGCGAAAAGGCGCAACAACCACGAAGGTACAGACTCAGCAGATGGCATCACAGGGACGCTTGGCGCTTTTTGTTTGCTGGAGTCTGGCACGGATGTTGTTGTTTGTGTCTTGGCGCTGGAAGCCTCCCTTGCCATCTGCCGTGCAGACACTGATAAATTTTTGGACGAATGCCTTTGTTTTCTAGAAGATACTGATGTAGACAACGGAGGCAGAGCGGCTTGGGGAGTTCTGAACTGCGGTGTCTGTGGAGCATTTTCTGGTGGTTGAGTGGACTCTTTTTGTCGGGGAGCAGAGCGACGTTTTCTGCCACTTTTCACTGCTGTCCGGAACCCACTGCCCGTTGCAGAAACATCTGATTTGCGAGCAACAGCCATAATTTTTTGGATAGAAAATACTTTATTCTAGATGATTGTCTGTTTTTACTATGGTTATTATTGCCTTTCGGGCAATAACTACAAATACACCCTACACCCAATCAATATATTCTGATAGGTAGGCGCACCAATCTTCGCATTCCCAAGAAACTTAGTTTCACGGAAGAAATCAGATTTATTGGCAATGAATGGAATTGCCGGTGAACACTCAAGGTGTTCAGGTATCGCATTTATAAAGTATGGCAACGCATTGCCACTATAAGCAAGAGGCGTGAAAAAAAAACACAATTTTTGCTATGATATCGCCGTTAGTGACTTAATTTGGTAATACTACCCTGAACTATTGAGTGACTTTACAAGAAGCGAAAACATTTTGCTTAAATATGTCATCTCAAGTTGGTTAAAAAAAAGCAACAAATAAGGTATCGTAGTCAACAGGCTAAAATTGTTCTTGCCGCAATTGGTGAAAGAGGAGTTATGAAAATAAAAATCCTTAGTTTTGCATTAATTCTGGGTCTGGCAGCAGCTCTCGGAGCCTGTGAAGGTGGTGGTGGCGGCGGCGATACACCTGCGGGTGGAGGCGCTGGGGGCGCTGGAGGCGCTGGGGGTGCCGCTACTTCACCTGCTGAACCGACAGATACTGGCACTACCCCTCCTGCGGGTGGTGGCGCAGCTAGCCCTGGTGCTGGTGGCACCACAGCTACTCCTGGTGCTGGTGCTGGTGCTGGTGCTGGTGCTGGTGGCGCAGCTAGTCCTGCCGCCAGCCCAACCAAGAGCCCTAAATAGCAGTCTCAAAACAGCCAAAACAGGTTGTTGCAGCGCTTCTCACTACATTGGTTGAGTTGATCCTCCTAAAATTCTATAGAGTAAATGGCTGAGTTTTGAGAGTGCATAAGTTAGTCACGCTCACTGACACTTTGTCTTGACAATCCCCTGTACTCCGTTTCTCGTCTGGAAAAGTGACCTGGTAGTAACACATTCGGTTGCCAGATCTTCACAGCAACTTACCCAAGAAACCCGGTTTCTCTGTGAAACCGGGTTTCTTTATAGGTAAGCTATTGGGGAGGTGAGGGGAGAATAACTCATGACTCATGAGTGGGGAAGAGAGAAAATGAGAAGGGTGATAAGATTTCTGGTTTTAACAGTCTGTACTAGCATATTGGTGGAGCTAAGCAGTCATTGGGGGGCATTGGTAATGGCATTACCGCCACAAGAAGATATACCAGAAGAAATATTGCGAACCCAGATTATTACAACAGCGCGATCGCCTGTTGATGGTAAGCCTTTGAGCGCTGGCGAATACGCTCAATTGCAGGCTCAGTTGCAAAAAAGCCCGCCCCCAAAACTTGATCCCCGAATTCAGGATCAAGTTTTTCTGCTGCGACTGCGTAAAACATTGCTTCAGCTTTTCCCCTTTCTAAATCTTTGAAGCGTCTATGAATCAAACAATTCACTACATTTCACACTCCGTACCTTACACGAGGTAAAGCATACTCCTCCAAAAGGACTCCCTCCAAGGTACGATGACTATCACGACAAAATTGCAAATAAATGTAAAGAATATATATAGATGTTTTACAAAGCAAATTTACTTACCCACTTTAGTCAACGTAGGTAGCTGCATGTCTATGAGCACAATAGCCCCCGAACAGGTTAACCGCATTGTTTGGAATCAACATCAAGATCCGTTTGAAATACTGGGTGCCCATCCCATAGAACAGAATAATGGCACAAGCGTCTGGGCTGTGCGAGCTTACCTACCAACTGCAAGTGCGGCTTGGGTTATCCTTCCCGAAGAACGGAAAGAATACCCAATGGAAACGGTGCATCATCCCAACTTTTTTGAATGCACCATAGAAACAAAAGAACTGGCAAACTACCAGTTACGGATAAAAGAAGGGGAACACGAGCGAGTCATGTATGACCCTTACGCTTTCCCTTCTCCCCGGCTGACTGAATTTGATTTGCACCTGTTTGCCGAAGGCAACCATCACCGGATTTACGAGAAACTGGGAGCGCACCCCACTGAAATCAACGGTGTTAAAGGCGTTTATTTTGCCGTTTGGGCACCCAACGCCCGTAATGTTTCAATCCTGGGAGATTTCAATAACTGGGACGGGCGCAAACACCAGATGCGAAAAGGACACACTGGCATTTGGGAATTGTTCATTCCCGAACTTGGTGTAGGAGAGCATTACAAATACGAAATCAAAAACTACGAAGGACACATTTACGAAAAATCTGATCCCTACGGTTTTCAACAAGAACCTCGCCCCAAAACCGCATCCATTGTCACTGATTTGGATGCTTACACATGGAGTGACGAAGAGTGGCTGGAAAAACGGCGTCACACCGATCCCCTCACCGAACCCCTTTCAGTTTACGAACTGCATTTAGGCTCTTGGTTACACGGCTCCAGTGCAGAACCACCCAAATTGCCCAACGGTGAAACCGAACCTGTGGTGATGGTTTCAGAACTCAATCCCGGCGCACGCTTCCTCACCTATCGGGAATTGGCAGAACGACTCATTCCCTACGTCAAAGATTTGGGATACACTCACATTGAAGTGCTGCCCGTTGCCGAGCATCCCTTTGATGGCTCTTGGGGTTATCAAGTCACTGGGTACTACGCCCCCACCTCCCGTTTTGGTCGCCCAGAAGACTTTATGTATTTCGTTGACCAGTGCCACAAAAACGGTATTGGGGTGATTGTAGATTGGGTTCCCGGTCACTTCCCCAAAGATGGTCATGGTTTAGCATTCTTTGATGGTACCCATCTTTACGAACACGCTGATCCCCGTAAAGGCGAACACAAGGAATGGGGGACTCTCGTGTTCAACTACTCCCGCAACGAAGTCCGGAATTTCCTGGTGGCGAATGCCCTGTTCTGGTTTGACAAATTCCACATTGACGGCATTCGTGTTGATGCTGTCGCCTCCATGCTTTATCTCGACTATTGCCGCGAAAATGGAGAATGGGAGCCCAACCAATACGGGGGCAGAGAAAACCTGGAAGCAGCAGATTTCCTGCGTCAGGTAAATCACAGCATTTTCAGCTATTTCCCTGGCGTTGTCTCAATTGCCGAAGAATCTACCGCATGGCCGATGGTATCTTGGCCCACCTACACCGGAGGATTGGGCTTTAACTTGAAGTGGAACATGGGCTGGATGCACGATATGCTGGATTACTTCAGCATGGACCCCTGGTTCCGCCAGTTCCACCAAAACAACATCACCTTCAGTATGTGGTATCACCACAGCGAGAACTACATGCTTGCCTTGTCCCACGATGAAGTGGTACACGGTAAGAGCCATATCATCGGCAAAATGCCTGGGGATAGATGGCAGAAGTTGGCCAATGTGCGTTGTTTGTTTGCGTATATGTTCACTCACCCAGGTAAGAAAACCATGTTTATGGGCATGGAGTTTGGGCAGTGGAGTGAGTGGAATGTCTGGGGTGACTTAGAGTGGCAGCTATTCCAGTATGAGCCGCACCAACAGCTCAAAGAGTTTTTCAAAGAACTAAACCATCTTTACCGCTCTGAACCCGCTTTGTACACCCAGGATTTTGCACGCGAAGGGTTTGAGTGGATTGATTGTAGCGACAACCGCCACAGCGTCGTTTCTTTTATCCGTCGCGACAAAGATTCTGATGATTTCGTTGTTGTGGTTTGCAACTTCACACCTCAACCCCATTCCCACTATCGCATCGGTGTACCTGAACAAGGATTTTATACTGAGTTGTTCAACAGTGATGCTCGTCAGTATGGCGGTAGCAATATGGGTAACTTAGGTGGTAAGTGGACGGACAACTGGTCATTGCATAATCATCCCTATTCGCTGGATTTGTGTCTGCCACCCTTGGGAGTATTGATTCTCAAGTTGGATAAGCACAAGACGGCAGAGGTGATGGAATCTTAGTAAAGAGGGTGGGCATATGCCCACCCTAAATTTTACTGCTAGTTATAAAACAATACGGTTCAGGTAAGGTTGATGTGTAAAAAATCACGTGTGTAGAGACGCGCCATTCGAGAGTTCTACATTGTGTTCCAGATAAGGGTTCTGGTCTTATCACCAAGCGTATTGAGTTATAAAAGTCTTGCATTCATCGACTACTCAGCTTCCTGCCATCCCTGAATTATTGCTACTAAAATGTTAACCAGTGGGTGGTCAATCGCCTCTTTGAACGCTTCAGTTCCTCCTAACTTGAGGGCAGCAATCACTCGTGCTTTCAGCGTTGGATCTTTCTTGATTTCTTCAGCTGCTTTAGATACAACTATCAGTTTTTCTGTCTCGGTTATTGTGGGATTGGTTTCTTCTAGTTGCTTTAAAAGTTCCTGTATTTGTGCGGCAGCTTCAGCTAAATTTTGCTTTTGTTCAGGTGCGTAGATATGTTGAGTAGATTGCTGCTGACTTCCAGATTGGGCTGTGTCAATAATGTTGCCAATATTAGAGTTTTTCATGTCGTACTTAGAGGCATCTGGCATATTATCTCCTTGGGTATTATCATTTTTTGGTGAAAAATGATTAAAGAAATTAATTTGGTGTGTTGTGCGTGAGGAAGATTCAGATTTTGATAAACCTACACGAGCCTCTTGGATATTTAAATTATTGGAATCGTTATTTATTTGAGTGTGTCTTTGTGCAACACTTTTGTTTTTTCTAGCACGATAAATCCAAATTATAATAAATATAATTAAAAAGGAAATTAAGAAAAAAATCAAATATAAAGTAAAAGATAAGTAACTATTGTTTTCAGATGGTTTGACAGGTTCTTTTACAAGTGATTCTAAATCGTCAAGAACTTCCTTAAATTCTGGTTCTTTTAATATTTTAATTTTTGTATTACCAAATGATTGAAATTCTGCTTCTCTTAATAAAGAATTTATAGCTTCTAGTAATCTAATATTTTTATCTCGTTCTATATGATAAACAACCATTGCAGATTGTTCATTACTTAATAATAATTTTTCAGGTAAGATAGAATATTTTTCTTTATTGTTGGAATATTGGAGCTGTTTTAATATACTCTTTAAAACTAATTCATTAGCAACATATAAATCAATCTCTCCGGTTTGGATCTTTTGGATAGCATCTTTTGCTTCTTCTAATACCACAAGATTATTATTTGTAACAACATTTGGATAGATATTTTCAACAATTTTTCTTGTAGTTGTTCCCCTAAGAACCCCAAACTTTAGTTCTTGAAGTTTACTTGGATCGTTGTAATCTGGTATTTTTGTATCTGGTAATAAAACTTTTGCACCTGTCAAAGCAAAACGTTCAGTAAATGAACCATCTCGACCATTTTCTTTAAGTTCTTTGCGTATACGCCCTTCAGTTATAGAGTTAAAACTGCAATAAGCATCCAGTTCTCTTCCGTTATCTCCCTTACCAGTAAAACGGAGTTTATTTTCAACAGGTACTATCTCTATTTTCTTATGAATTTGTTTTTCTAAAACTTTGACGAAAGCATAGCAGTAACCTTTCCAACTCCAGCCTTTCTCACTATAGCTAATAGGGGCAGAATCTTTTTGAAAACCAATGTAGTATGTTGTTGACTCATTAACTCCTCCCTGATTACTACTATCTCTTGGCTGCTGTGTTAAACCAGGAGAACTTAAAAATAAGCCTACTACCATCACGACTCCAGCAAAGAAATCTTTCAGCTTCATAATACGTTGGCAATATGTATAAAGTTTACAATTGAAAAATAGTAGTGTTTCAAGTAATTTTGCTTACACGAAACCCTTGCTTTCTTTACTCCTACAGCAATATCTCTAAATTTTTCCGAAAAAATACTTTATGCTTTATGTATTATGCAACTATATCTGTGTATTCACTTGATAAAAGAGGCACTCCGGATAAATTTTATATAAATTTTTTATATTTTTCCGGATGTCATCGTGTTTGTGCGAACCTCTATGAGGACATTGTGATTTGGGCGATCGCACCGAATGCCCGCTTGAGAGCGATCGCCCCGAATTGCACAGGCATTGCCAATCACAGAAAATGAGCGTCAGAATGAAATTGAGCGATCGCCATTGCACAACAAGCTGTCGTTAGTGGGACTTAAACATTATTTGAGGGAGAAATCAACCTCAAACCCTTACAGGGCAAGGGAAATACATCAAATGCCCAAAAATGGCTGAAACCCAAATATATCAACAAACTAAGGAAAACGATGTCAAAATCTCTCTGTATTTAGATTTGAGGCTTTTTTCTGGGTGTTTTTTGTCTAAGTCCTGTTAGGAATATATAAGTTGTCATTAGATCACAACAAGCTGTCGTAACGACACGATAATTTGAGGAGACATCCACTGACAAAAGTCAAACTGCGTAGTATCTCAATTTACAAAAGAGTAAGTTTGTAGATAGACACCTCAACCATGCAAAAAACACATTTCTTTTCTCACCAACCATCAGGCACGCCTAGAATCTCCTCAATCACCTTAAGAAAATTGGATAATACCATTGATGAATTTTTCTTTCGCCAAACAGCAGCAATTTGTCGAGTCAGTTTTGCATCCTTTATCGCTTTATAAATAACGCCTTCGCGCTGAAGAGTTTGGACATGGTTGGGAAGAATAGATATACCTTTTTCTGATGCCACCAAACTCAAAAGTACAACAACTCCAGTTACTATAATATTCGGCGCAATTTTAGGCTCAAAGCCTATATTTCTGCATAAGGTAATGACTTCTCCGTAGAAAGGCAACACGTCAAGTGGAGGCAAGATAATCGTCTCGTTTGCTAATGCTTTCAGAGAAATCCCAGTATCCTTTTGCTTAGCCAGGGCATGATTAATTGGTAATGCAACGACAAAGTATTCATTTAGAAGGAGCTGAAACTCTAAATCTGGGTCATTATCTGGGTCATTCTGATCAAAACTTGGAGAGCGTTGAAACACCACGTCTAATTCACAATTTTTGAGCATCTGAATTTCTTGTTGAATTGTGACTTCACGCAGTTCTAGTTGCACATTGGGAAATTGGTTCTGAAACTCGTTTAAAACATTGGGCAGAATACTGTTTGCGACAGCATTATTGAGACCTACTATTAAACGTCCAATTTGACCAAGACTTGCTTGTTGTGCTTGAGCGATCGCTTGATCAAGGTGGATTAGAGCTAACTGTACTTCTTTTAAGAAAACCTTACCTGCTTCAGTCAATTCGATTGGGCGTTTGCTGCGATCAAATAGTTTTATATCTGATGTTTTTGAATTGGCACTCAGCGATTTTTCTAGTGCCTGAATACTGTGGGTAAGGTTAGGCTGATGAATTCCTAGACGCTTTGCTGCCTCACTAAAGTTATTTCCAGCCTGCACCACTGCCATGAAATTGCAGATTTTCTGCAATTCAAACTGATTGAGACGTTTGAAGTCCATACGGAATCTTAAACTATATCTTTTGCATATTATGCTACGAAATAGCATATTTGCCGCACTTTAAAGTGATTGAGATGTTGGAAGTCTATACGTCTTAAACTATATCTTTTTGCATATTATGCTATGGAATATTTGACTATATAACCTATTATGCCCGTTAATTAGAGGGTGGTGGAGCTTTGCAACTTCGATTATAAGCATCAACCAGTTTACAGCACTGTCATATCTTCTTCAGCCACTGATATCCTTGTGCCTTGAAAAGGAGGTCGTGATGTCTAAAACTTATTCCATCTGTGGAACATTGCTGATTATTTTCTTCTGCCTTCCGTTTGCTTTAATGCCATTTAGTCTGATCTGGGAAATAGGCGGCAAAGACGTACTCACCTGCAACCATCTCCCATCCCGGCAGACTATTTGCCAACACCAAAGTTGGCGTTTGTTTGGATCGCAGTATCAAGTAACAGAGTGGCAACTCCAGGGAGCACGAGTCGTGGAAGACAATGCAATGGGAGCGGCTACATATGGCTTTTCTTTGGCAACCAATAACAGAGAAGTCGCCTGGCCTTACTCAAGTAACCATGAGCAAGCCTATCAGGATGTTGCCAAATTACATGAGTTACTGGAAGGCTCTTTGCGACCCTCACTCCAGTTAAAAGATAGCCGTGATTGGCTCGAAAATTTACTTATGTTTGTCATCGGGGCATTACTTATCCTGGATTTTTGGGTTTTGGGTCCCCTATGGTTGATTTTTGAGTTTCCCCGGAGTTTTATCCAGTCAATCTAATCACCAGCCTGTTTGTTATTGCATATAACAATTAACCATTTGTATATCCGTAAGGGAGCGAAATAACGATGAGTCTTGATGAGGTAAGAAACTTGGCGATCGCAAATTCTAATCAGTCGGGTTGGCAATTTTGGATTGATCGCGGCGGTACGTTTACCGACATTGTGGCGCAACGCCCAGATGGCGAGATCGTCGTTCACAAACTCTTGTCTGAAAATCCAGAACGCTACAACGACGCGGCAATTTTTGGCATCCGGGAGATTTTAGGAATTCCATCAGATGCACCCATTCCGATAGAACAAATTGCGGCAGTCAAGATGGGAACGACGGTGGCGACGAATGCACTGTTAGAGCGTAAGGGCGATCGCACCCTTCTGCTGATAACTAAAGGGTTTCGAGATGCCCTACGGATTGGCTCTTCACACCGTCCAAACATTTTTGCTCGTCACATTGTGCTTCCGGAAATGCTCTATGAGCGGGTCATTGAGGTCGAAGAACGCTACACCGCTCAGGGAGAAGAATTAATTCCAGTTCAGATTAACGAAGCCCTGATTCAATCACTCCAATCAGCATACGATGATGGCATTCGCTCTTGTGCGATCGCGTTTCTGCACGGCTACCGTTATCCCGATCACGAACAACAAATTGCGGTACTCGCTCGTGATATCGGTTTCACCCAAATCTCAGTTTCCCACGAAGTCAGCCCGCTAATGAAGCTTGTTAGTCGAGGCGATACCACGGTTGTGGATGCATACCTATCCCCGATTCTCCGGCGGTATGTGGAGCAGGTTGCAGCAGAACTCGGAAAAGATGAGAACACAACAGAGGATGCTTTGCAACCCCATTCACCTCATCCTTCATCCCTCCGTTTGATGTTCATGCAGTCCAACGGTGGATTGATTGAAGCTGACCGATTTCAAGGCAAAGACAGCATTCTATCGGGACCGGCAGGCGGAATTGTCGGAGCCGTAAAGACGAGCGCGATGGCAGGTTTTGATCAAATCATCGGATTTGATATGGGCGGGACATCAACTGATGTTTCACACTTTAACGGGGAGTATGAACGCACGTTTGAAACGGAAGTTGCTGGAGTGCGGCTACGGGCACCGATGATGTCAATTCATACGGTAGCAGCGGGAGGTGGCTCAATTCTCACCTTCGACGGCTACCGCTACCGAGTGGGTCCTGAGTCGGCTGGTGCAGATCCGGGTCCAGCTTGCTACCGTCGGGGTGGTCCGTTAACCGTGACCGACTGCAATGTGATGGTCGGCAAACTTCAAGCCGCATTCTTCCCTGCTGTGTTTGGCACCGAGGGCAACTTGCCACTAGACACTGAGATTGTGCAACAAAAGTTTGCCAGAGTTGCAGCAGAAATTGGTGAAAAGACCGGAAGTCAGCGCACACCGGAACAAGTAGCCGAGGGATTTTTAGCGATCGCGATCGACAAAATGGCTTCCGCGATTAAGAAAATCTCCATCTCTAGAGGCTATGATGTCACGGAATATACGCTGTGCTGCTTTGGCGGTGCAGGTGGACAACATGCCTGTCTGATTGCCGAAGCACTGGGCATGAGGAGAATTTTCATTCATCCCTATGCTGGAGTACTCTCTGCTTATGGGATTGGCTTAGCGGATGTGCGAACGCTCAAAGAAAAGGCGGTAGAAGTTCAATTAACTCATGACGCAGTGCCTACGTTAGAGCAAATGCTGAGCGCACTCTCCGCCGAAGGGTATGCTGAAATGAGGCAGCAGGGCATCGATCCGTCTCAAATTCACGTTCTTTTCAAAGTACATCTACGCTATGCAGGCACAGATTCTGCATTAGTTGTAGATTTTGGCAATCCGGAAACCTTACCCGACGATTCTCCTGAGCGCTGTGCCATTCTACGAGAACGCTTCGAGCAAGCCTACCATCAGCGGTATGGCTTCACGATGCCCGATAAAGCACTCATTGTGGAAGCGGTTTCGGTGGAAGTGGTTGGACAGACCAGCGATCTCAAAGAACCAACCCTTGCATCCAGCAGAACAGCACCGCTCAAACCAATCGCCACCATTCAAATCTACACCAAAGGCAATTGGCACGATACACCTGTTTATCAACGCCATGATTTAAGCCCTGGCGATCGCATCACCGGAGCCGCCTTAATCCTTGAACCTACAGGAACAAATGTGATCGAGCCGGGATGGTGTGCACAATTAACTCAACACAATCACCTGATTTTGAGCAAGGATGACAGCCCAAGGGCAAAGGATGAATTCGACTCAAATGCATCTGTTATTCGTCCTTCCTCCTCTACCCCCGACCCCGTTCTCTTGGAGATCTTCAACAATCTGGTTCGGGCGATCGCAGAGGAAATGGGCATTACGCTGCAAAACACCAGTTACTCGGTCAACATCAAAGAACGGCTCGATTTCTCCTGCGCCATTTTTGATCAGTACGGACAGCTCGTTGCCAATGCACCGCATATTCCAGTCCATTTGGGTTCGATGAGCGAAAGCGTGGGCAGTTTAATTCAAGCCAAAGGCAAGACCCTGAAACCCGGAGATGCTTATGTGTCTAACAATCCCTATAACGGGGGGACGCATTTGCCAGATGTGACCGTTATTACTCCGGTTTTTGTCTCTGACTCTACTACTCCGCTGTTCTATGTTGCTTCACGGGGACACCATGCCGACATTGGTGGTATTACACCCGGTTCAATGCCACCCCACAGCACCACGATCGACCAAGAAGGCATCTTGCTAGATAACGTGCAGATTCTTGATCGAGGACGTTTTCAAGAAGCAAAGTTACTGGAATTGTTGAGTGCAGGTGATTATCCAGTCCGCAATCCTGCTCAAAATTTAGCCGACCTCCAGGCACAGATTGCCGCCAATGAGCGAGGGTGCTCCGAACTCCACCGCATGGTTGAGCATTACGGACTCTTCACCGTGCAAGCCTACATGCAGCACGTTCAAGATAATGCAGAAGAATCGGTGCGACGAGTGATGGATGTGCTTAAAGATGGCAGCTTTACGTATCCAATGGATGATGGTAGCGAGATTTGCGTCAAGATTACGATCAACCATCACAACCGTTCTGCTCGCGTTGATTTCACGGGCACTTCACCGCAGCAATCGACCAATTTGAATGCACCCTTGGCAATTTGCAAAGCGGTTGTACTCTATGTGTTTCGGACATTGGTTGAGGATGATATTCCGCTTAATGCAGGTTGCCTCAAGCCATTAGAGATTATTATCCCAGAAGGCTGTCTGCTCAATCCGCGCTATCCGGCTGCTGTCGTCGCAGGCAATGTGGAAACGTCGCAAGCGATCGCCAATGCATTATATGGTGCGCTGGACGTAATGGCAGCGTCTCAAGGCACGATGAATAATTTTACCTTTGGCAACGAGCAACACCAGTATTACGAAACGATCTGTGGTGGTTCTGGGGCTGGCGCAGATTTTGACGGAACTGACGCAGTTCAGACGCATATGACAAACTCGCGACTGACTGATCCAGAGGTGCTGGAGTGGCGGTTTCCAGTTTTAGTCGAAGAGTTTGCCATCCGTCCTAACAGTGGCGGCAAGGGAAAACATAGGGGCGGCAATGGGGTAATTCGCCGGATTCAATTCCGGGAAACGATGAGTGCGGCGATTTTGTCGGGTCATCGAGTGATTCCACCGTTTGGCTCTTCGGGTGGCGAATCAGGGGCGATTGGACGTAATTGTGTCGTGCGTAGTGATGGGACAATCCAACCCCTCGCCAGCAAAGCAGAAGTTCAAATGCATCCGGGTGATGTCTTCGTGATTGAAACGCCTGGAGGTGGTGGATTTGGGTCGATTGCGCGGAGCGCAGCGCCGTAGGCGATTGGGCAAAGCCCAGCGCCCTTTAGGGCGATCGCCAGCTCACAATAGCCATAAATTTGACTGGTTCAAAGAGTAATTTCTTTATTCACACCACGTGTTGCAAATTTACAGCACCTTTAGGAGATCGATGATGTCAATTCCTACTCTTCCTTCCGAAATCCGTCAGCAATGTCGAACTGGTCAGTTAGAGGTTCCTACGCCTGGGCTTGCTCTAGGATATGTTCAAGCCAATTTGGTTGTGTTGCCATACAACTTAGCGTTTGAATTTCTGCTGTTTTGTCAACGAAATCCCAAGCCTTGTCCAATCCTTGATGTCACAGAAGTCGGAGATCCTGAACCTAAACTGATTGCTCCTGGTGCTGATATTAGAACGGATTTGCCGCGCTACAGGATTTTTCGGCACGGTGAGTTAATTGAAGAAACAACCGATATAAAAGCATTTTGGAGAAACGATTTGGTAGCCTTTTTGATTGGTTGTTCTTTCTCTTTTGAAAATGCCATGCTCAACTCTGGACTACCAGTAAGGCATATAGAAGAGGAAAAAAACGTCCCAATGTACAAGACAAATATTAAATGTGTTCCTACTCCAATATTTTCCAGCCCCTTAGTTGTTTCCATGCGTCCCCTACCTGCACATCATGTTGTTCGAGCCGTAGAAGTAACTAATCGCTATTACAAAGCACACGGATCTCCTGTGCATGTTGGAAACCCAGGCATAATAGGGATTGAAGATTTGGCAAGTCCAGATTACGGAAATACGGTTACTCTTCGCGATGATGAAGTTCCCGTTTTTTGGGCTTGTGGCGTCACAACTCAAACTGCAATTCTTCAAGCAAAGCCTGAATTTGCCATTACCCATGCACCTGGACACATGTTTGTCAGTGACTTAAAGGACGAGGCTCTCTCTATTTAGAGCCACAAAGCCGACTGTGAATGAGCAGTAAATATGTATGACGTGATTAGCAGGCTTTGTGGCATTTTCTTCCAACACACTCACCTATAAAGCTTATTAACATGTCTATGTGGATGATACAGCAATGCACCCAATTATCCCCGATGATATTCCCTTATTCCATTTTAACGGAGTGCCCGTCGAGGAGCGATCGCTTCGCTGCTGCACGGAACGCACTCCATCCCTGCAATCAAGTAACATAAAAGAGTCCGCTGCGGGCTACGCAACAGGTAAAAAGCCATGTCCGATATAGCTGCACCATACGTAACAATACCGCCAACCCAGGCAGAACTTCCTTGTGATGATGGTATTCCAATGGAAACCCAAAGGCACAAATATCAGATCGACTTGCTGATTGAAACCTTAGAGTTGTGGTTAGGACAACGTGAGGATGGGTTTGTCAGTGGCAATATGTTTGTCTACTACAGTATGGCGCAGGTGCGGAACAAAGAGTTTAAAGGACCAGACTTTTTTGTTGTGTTGGGTGTTCCAAAGGGAGAACGCCGCAGTTGGGTTGTTTGGGAAGAAGGTTGCGTTTTTACAATTCTCGTTCAATACCTAACGGATTTATAATTAAAGCTGCCGCAATCCGTAAGCGTCAAGATGGCTGGTATGTTTCTATCAGAATTGAAGATAAAACCGTACCAGATTATGCTGCTAAACCTTTGACTGAGGTTAATAAAGTCATTGGTTGTGATTTGGGAATTACAAAGCTAGTTCATCTTTCTGATAACCACCAAATTGAAAATCCGAAGTTTTTAACCAACAAAAAGACTAAGCGTGTCCTCAAGATTAGACAGAGGCGAGTTAACAAGAAGCTAAAAGGGAGTAGAAACCGAAAGAAAAGCGTTAAAAAAGTTGGACTATTACACAAAAAAATTTCGATTTTCTTGGCTTTAATGTACGTCAGTACAAAGTCAGCAGGTACAATTCTGGAAAAAGAATGAGGGACTTCAAAACCCTAATCAAACCCAGCAAAGACAGCATCCAAAGACACAAAGACCAAATTAAAACAGTAGTCAATAATGGCTTTGCCAAACCACAACTGGCATTAATAAATCAGCTAAACCCAATTGTCAGAGGATAGACAAACTATTACTCGACACAGATTAGCTCAGAAGCCTTTAAATATCTTACCCATTTTCTAGTACAAACGTTGATGAAATGGGGGCGTAGGAGACATCCAAAGAAATCCTTACAATGGATATATCGAAAATACTTCGATTACCATGAAGGTTATCAATGGACATTTATTAACGGCAAATTTAAATTGCTAAGACACTCCGAAACCCAAATCAAAAGATGGGTAAAGGTTACACAGGATAGAAGCCCATATGACGGGGACTGGGTTTACTGGTCTACCAGAATGGGAAAACATCCCGAAGTGAACAAGAAAGTCGCATACTTGCTCAACCAACAAAAAGGAAAATGTTCCAATTGCGGACTTAGATTTAGCATGGAAGACCTTATGGAAATCCATCATATCGACAAAAATCACCGCAATCACAAATGGGAAAATCTAACTCTATTACATCGCCACTGTCACGATGAAGTACACATGACAAGTGCCTAGTTACTGAGGAGCCGTATGAACGAAAGTCTCAAGTACGGTTCTGTAGACGAGTATGAATGGTGACATTTATGCTTAGTTCATCAACTTACACGCCCGAAAAATCGTAAGGAGACATCAACACGCCCTCGTGGCAAACGTGTTGAGCCGCTTAACCTGAGTAATCAGGATATTAAGGTAGCGATGTCTTAAGAATCCCCTCCCATGGACGGCAGGGGAGTGTCAACAAAATCAGATGCGTGTGCCAGAATATTTCTGGTTTGACCCGTTTAATCCTGATGATTGGGCAGGTTTCTCCATTCAACAAGGAGTTTACCAGCCCTTGGTTGCCAATGAGCGAAATCAGTTGGTGAGTCAGTCATTAGGGTTAGGATTGCAGCGTTGGCAGGGGAAATACAGAGGAGTGGAAACCGTTTGGTTACGTTGGGCGACATTGGACGGAGAACTGTTACCTACTGCTGCGGAAATTGCACAGCAGGAACAGCAAAGTGCTGAAGCTGAACATCAACGCGCTGAAGCTGAACATCAACGCGCTGAAGCTGAACATCAACGCGCTGAAGCTGAACATCAACGCGCTGAAGCTGAACATCAACGCGCCGAACAAATGCAGTCGCAGTTGCAGCAAACGGTACGAAATTTACTTCAGACAGGAATGACAGTGGAACAAGTCGCCAGGTTCACGGGTTTAGATGTTTCTCAAGTAGAGGAACTCGGCGATAGATAGCGTTGTAACAAACCAATTATGATCTCTGGTGTTTCCAAATGGGGCAGAACTCCTGCATCTGGAATTGCATGAAAATCTCGGATAGCACTAAGATTGAACTTTGCTAAACGCTGTCCTAGCTTAACACTGGTAAATTGTGCCTCCTTACCCCAAAATATCACCGTAGGGATGGTCAGTTGTTGAATATACAAACTTAAGTCAAAGTAAAGATCACCCCGTAAAAATGCCAAGGCGGCAAATTTAGCATTGGGCTGTTGTGCAGAGGCTAAGTAAGCCTGCACCATTTCTTCGGAAACTCGTTCTGGTTTGGCAAACAGAAAGCTTTGCAAAAAGTTGCGTACCGCCAGTTGATTTTCTGCGCCCAGAGCATAAATCAGATTGTCCAACATCGGTGTATTTATTAATTGAAGAGGAAGTCTACGTCCAACACCTTGCCCAAAATCATCAAATCCAGAGGGACACACCAAAAACAGTGCTTGGAATAAAAAAGGATGGGCAATAGCGAGGCGAATCGTCAAACCAGCGGTTAATGAAGACGCAATTACCGTCACAGGTGGACGACAAGTATGTCTGATAAATTCTGCGATCGTCGTCAAGTAATCGCTAATTTGGTAATCTCGCACAGGATGTGCAGATTCACCCCAACCGATTAAATCTGGGGCTAGCACCTTGTGCGTAGCGGCAAAAGCAGGATAAACTTTAGACCATTCATAAGCAGAAGCCCCGCCACCAAAATTATGGAGGAAGACTAGGGGAGGTAAATCTTCAGTTTCAGCAATCAACCAAGGTGCATTCGTTTGGGTATAGTAAACCATCAACCCCAAGGAGGTGTTGATGATTTTTTGTCCAAAGCCAGGGGGTTGAAACTGGAGCATCATGAATAAAGTTTAAACTCTTCTTTGTTCAATTTTCCCTTAGCTTGCTTTCTAGAGTTATTCGAGAGGACAGGGTGTAGGGTGTAGAGAAATAGGGATGTATAGGGGTAGGTGAAGAGAAAAATTTACCAGAGATCTCAGTACGTAAGTGCTTTTGTGATCTTGTGGCAAGATTATGTAGTAAAAACACTCGCATAAGCCATACAATGTTAGGAAAGTTACTAGATGGGCGTTACAAAGTTGTTCAAGTCCTCAAGGCTGGAGGATTTGGTCAGACTTACATTGCTGAAGATACACGCCGTCCAGGAAATCCCAAGTGTGTTCTCAAGCTGCTGAAACCTGCGAGTTCTGACGCGTACTGCTTAGAAGTTGCGAGACGTTTATTTCATAGCGAAGCCGAAATTTTGGAACAATTGGGTAATCATGACCAAGTTCCCCGCCTTTTAGCTTATTTTGAAGAAAAAGAAGATTTTTTTTTGGTACAAGAGTTGATTGTAGGCCGTCCACTAAGCACGGAAATGCAAGTTAGTCAACCTTGGACTGAAAGCCAAGTTATTCAAATGCTACAAGATATTTTGGGTGTCTTGGAGTTTGTACATAGCTATGGTGTTATTCATCGCGACATTAAGCCAGATAATTTAATCAGACGTGACAAAGACGGCAAATTAGTTTTAATTGACTTTGGCGCAGTTAAACAAATGTGCTCTCAATTGGTAGCATCTCCGAGCCAAATAACTGCTACTGTTGCTATTGGTACTCCTGGCTATATGCCAGCAGAACAAGCGCAAGGTAAGCCACGGCACAATAGTGATATTTACGCGGTAGGTATGATTGCCATCCAAGCAATGACGGGACTATTGCCAACTCAATTTCAGGAAAACCAGGAAACAGGAGAAGTTGTTTGGCAACATCAGGCGCAAGTTTCTCCGGTATTAGGGGCGATTATGCAGAGGATGGTGTGCTATCATTACCGCGATCGCTACCAGTCAGCCACAGAAGTATTGCAAGACTTGCAGCAACTCACAAATCCCCTACTAGCAACGCAACTATCGATTCCGCCTACATACATATATAACGCTGCGCCTCCGTCAAATATACCTGTTGCAGCATCCCAACAACCATCCTCAGTACCTGTTTATGGTACAACGAAGGACTCTCGATTGCCACAACCACCTACTTGGCTAAATCCAACTCTGTCTGTGGTAAGATTTTTACCTTTTATCGGTGCATTTGGATTATTTTTATTTAAAGCTGCCACCTGGCTAGTATTACTAGGCATTGTTCTGGTAGCTTTTGGAGCAGGACTATTTTTTCTACGCTCTTGGTATCCCAGATTAGGGCGAGATTACGATGCCATTTTTGCTGTTGTGTTTTGCCTGTCTGGCATACTTCTTTTATTTCAAGAATCTCGGTCGTATGGCACTCAAGAAATACCAATTGGTCAATCTTTGCTAGCCGGAGCAGGAGTTTTTTCTGTCGCTGAATGTATTCGTTTACGTGGGAGGTAATAAACAATTTGCTTGATTATTTTGAGGTGCTTACCATGAACTCCAACAAATCACTCATCAGTTGGCAGTTAACTTTTTGTGTTCAACTTTGAAACTATCATAAACCTCAAATATGCTCAATCATCAAATCAATTCTTTAGGCATTATTTTAATAAGCGTAGCACTCTTTTTATCAGCTTTACCATTTGTACGTCCAAATTTATTTCAGCGTCAAGATATATTGTTAATTATTGTGTTTTTTATCTGTGGTTTCATTCTCCTGTTTCCAAACAAGTTGTACACCCAAGGTTTAACACAATTTAATTTGATTCTTTTGATATTTCCTGCTGTTTTCTACACTTTTGAGAGCTTGCTTTTACGAAATAAAAAAACTAGATAAGACTCAGAGGTAAAAAATCAGTCTATATGATGGTGAACTTATGAAGAAGCATCGTCATAATAATTTTGCACTGGATAAGCGTGAAAAATGAATTGTGGCTAACAACAATCGCTCTCAATGGGACTTAGGCAGATTCATCCAAACCCTCACCTATTTTGAGGTCATCCCTTTTCTCAACTGGATACAGGATTTTATCCAAGGTCGTTCTCATAGTAGCAGCGATATACCTGATGGAGCAAAACAAATGGGTGTAATATTAGTAGCAGGTGCAACGGGTGGAGTCGGTCAGCGAGTGGTACGACGACTGCTGGAACAGAATTATAAAGTACGTGCGCTTGTGCGAGACATCGACAAAGCACGGTCAATTCTTGGTAATGACGTTGAATTAGTTGTCGCAGACATTACCAAACCCGAAACTCTGACTTCCTTAGTCATGGCTGATATCCAAGCTGTGATTTGCGCCACGGCGGTGCGCGTGCAACCAGTAGAAGGAGATACCCCAGAACGCGCCAAATACTATCAAGGCATCAAATTTTACCAACCTGAAATTGTTGGCGATACTCCTGAAAATGTAGAATATCAGGGAGTGAAAAACTTAGTAGAAGCTGCTGCTAAATATCTGCCGAAAGCAGGTAAACAACTATTATTTGATTTCACAAAACCATCAACCGAATTGCAGAATACTTGGGGTGCTGTGGATGATGTCGTGATGGGTGGCGTGAGTCAAAGTAATATTCAATTGGTGGAAGAGACAGCTTTGTTTGCTGGTAATGTCTCAACCGCTAACTCTGGGGGATTTGCTTCTGTAAGAACGAGAAATTTGACTCCTCCTTTCAATTTGTCCGGTTACGAAGGTGTGGAACTGCGCTTAAGAGGTGACGGGAAGCGTTATAAATTCCTTCTGCGTACAGAGGCACAATGGGATGGTGTTGCCTATAGTTATTCTTTTGATACAGAGGCGAATACCTGGATAAATGTCCGCATTCCCTTTGCTGATATGGTTCCTGTATTTCGTGCCAAAACATTAAAAGATGGCTCGTCAATTGATGCTAGCAAAATTTGCTCATTTCAACTGATGCTGAGCAAGTTTGAATATGACGGCGAATTAAATCCCAAATTTTCTCCTGGTGGTTTCGCCTTCCAGGTGGAATCAATTCAAGCTTATGGTGGGGCAAATTTACCACAGTTTGTCTTAGTGAGTTCAGCAGGTGTAACTCGTCCCGGACGCCCCGGAATTAATTTAGATGAAGAACCGCCAGCAGTCAAATTAAATGACCAATTAGGAGGAATTTTAACGTGGAAGTTGAAGGGAGAAGATAGTTTAAGAGAAAGTGGAATCCCTTACACGATTATTAGACCATGTGCGCTGACTGAGGAACCAGGGGGCAAGGAATTTATTTGTGAGCAAGGCGACAATATCAGGGGAAAAATCAGCCGCGAGGATGTCGCTAAACTATGCGTAGAAGCGCTACAACAAAAGACAGCCTGTAACGTCACGTTTGAGGTGAAAGAGGGAGAAAATACTGCTAGTTCTATTGATTGGCAAAGGCTATTTTCTCAACTGCAACCAAACTTACTGTAGGGTACGTTAGATCCATCATCTTAGTCGTCTTTTACGCCATTACTGTCTATGTGCCGTAACGCCGTAAGTAATGGCGTGCGTTACACTGTATTAACGCACCCTACGCTTAACCTCATAGTTGGAGCAAAGCGATGAAACGTATTGGGCTGGTAGCATTAGCCCTGTTTTTAGTAATTATGTTTTGGGGCGGAGTCTTTTCAAACACCGTCTTATCTCAACAGCCAGTAGAATCACGCTTCTACAACTTAGAAGCTGACTTTAATCGTTTGGAAGCGCGGGTTAACCAGATTGAGGCGCGACTCGGTCAAAGCGGTCGGGTACCTTCTGGTGTACCAGCGACACCGCCATCATCGTCGGGTTCTAGAAGAATTGTGTCACCGCAACAACGAGATCAGATGTTCGATAGATTAGCAACTCTGGTAATAGAACTCAAGCAGCAAGTCAATCAGTTAGAGGCGCGAGTCGGTAAATTGGAGAAACGCTAGCGAGAATTGTGAAGGTCAGAGATGTTTTCCTCGCTACCCGCCAGAGCAATGCCGGCACTAAACGGAGTACCGTTATAGTGCGGGGCTTACGGCGAAAAAGCTAAAAAAATTAGAAATAACTGTGTGGCTCTCTATGAGCAGTTGGCTGAAAAAACACGTCAAGCTGCTGAACAAGCACGATGATATTGAACGATTAATTTCTCTTGCACGTAGTTATGGTTTTGACATCAGGATTTCCAGGTGAATGAAAAAGTTATACGTTATTTTTTGTATTTGCTTAGTTATCATTTCAATTTTAGCTTTTTCTAGTATTTCTTTTGCCAAAATAAGTGACCCAATTCCTGAAAAAATAGAAAAATCAAAACTAGCTGTCGGGCTGCAAGAAATTGTACAAATTCCCAAAAGCGGAACTGGGCGAAAAAAAGTAGCGCGATTGAATTTTTTAACCCATGCAGGTGATGGTAGTGGCAGATTATTTGTTAATGATATGCGAGGGAAAATTTATGTGATTCTTAATGGTAAAGCTTCTTTATACATGAATTTTAAAAATGTCGTCTGTTCAAACTTTAGCTATGAGACTTCACAACAAGGTTTTTCCTATTTTACTTTTCACCCAGAATTTGCTAAAAATGGCATCTTCTACACTGTACATAGTGAAGAAAAAAATAATTCCATTCCCGATTTTCCTGTAACCAAAAGGATTACTGATAACAAAGACAATACTATAGAAAGTTCTCACCACGATGTAATTCGGGAGTGGAAAGCTGCTAACCCTGCGGCAAATACTTTTACCGGAACATTTCGGGAAATCATGCGTATTGAACAGCCCTACGAAGACCATAATACAGGACAATTAGGCTTTAATCCCAATGCTAAACCGGGAGATAGTGATTATGGGATGTTGTATATTGCGTTGGCTGATGGGGGTAGTAATGGCTTTCCTGTCAGTGATACAGATCCCCTGGATAATGGACAGGATCTGAGTACACCTTTAGGTAAAATTCTGCGGATAGATCCTTTTGGCAAGAATGGTGCTAATGGCAAGTATGGCATTCCTGGAGATAATCCTTTTGCTAATGATAGGAATCCAAAAACATTAGGGGAAATTTGGGCTTATGGGCTGCGTAATCCCCATCGTTTTAGCTGGGATACAGGTAGCGATCGCAAAATGTTGATTGTTGATACTGGTCAGGCTTTTATTGAAGAAGTAAATCTCGGTATCAAAGGGGCTAATTATGGATGGGGAAACCGGGAAGGGACTTGGGTTATAGATCAAAAAAATGAGAATGTTCTGTTTCCTTTACCTAAAGATGATGCCAAGTATAGTTACACTTATCCCGTTGCTCAATATAGTCATCATGTACCAAAGGATTATCCAGGTTTTTATGGAATTGCAATTACAGGTGGTTATGTTTATCGGGGTAAAGCAATTCCTGAATTAATTGGTCAATATATTTTTGCTGATTTTGGCAGTGATGCGCGTTTTTTTCATGTACCTGTAGATGAACTTGTAAATGGGAAACAAGCAACAATAAAAGAATTGAGACTAGTTGATGGCAAAAAAGAAGCTACTTTTCTGCAAATTATTGGTAGCGAACGTTCTGATGTCCGGTTTGGGATAGATGAAGAAGGGGAAATTTATGTTACATCTAAGAGCGACGGGAAAGTGAGAAAACTTGTTCCAACACCAAAAAATTAATCTTGACGTGTTACAGATATCTCAATGCTGAACGGGTTGATGGCGTAGAAGATAATGCAGAAATTATGAACTATGCAATCAATCTTGCTTTTCCGGATATGTTTAAAGAAAATGCGGTATCAGCCTAGTATTAATATTAACGAATGGAGTTGGGCAGGTAAGAGTGAAAAAAACTTTACGAATAGGTGCGTGCAATTTATTACTAAGCTTTTTAACGCTACAGCAAAGCTGGGGGAATACCTCCGCTAGCATCCCAGCCATTATGAACAGTAACGCCAAGGTAGAAAAGTTATCTAGTGGTTTAAAATTCACAGAAGGACCAGTCTGGAATCCAAGCGGCTTTTTATTCTTCAGTGATATCCCCGCCGATACAATCTATAAATGGACAACTAACGGTAAACTTGCTGTATTTCGTCGTCCTGCAGGAAATCCCAACGGTAATACTTTTGATCGACAAGGACGATTAATTACTGCTCAGCATAACCGCCAACTGACACGCACAGAAAAAAATGGTAAAATCACAATATTGGCTGAACGCTACCAAGGAAAACGTCTCAATAGTCCTAACGATGTTGTAGTTAAGTCGGATAGTAGTATTTATTTTACTGACCCGCCCTACGGTATTCAAAAAGAACAGGAAGAACTCGACTTTTATGGTATCTATCGCTGGAAACCAGATGGAACGCTAACTTTGTTGAACAAAGAGATGGTGCGTCCCAATGGAATTGCTTTCTCGCCAGATGATAAAAAATTATACGTTAATGATTCCGAAAAATTACATATCCGCGTTTTTGATGTCCAAGCAGATGGGACATTAGCTAACAGCAGGGTGTTTGCAGAGTTGCCTGGACCCACAGACAAAGGTGTACCTGATGGTATGAAGGTGGATGTTAAAGGTAATGTTTACTGTAGCGGTTCAGGAGGTGTGTGGATTTTCTCACCCACAGGTCAACTTCTCGGCAAAATTGCGGTTCCCGAAACAGTGACAAATTTAGCTTGGGGCAATAAAGATTATAAAACGCTTTATATTACAGCAGGAAATAGTATTTACCGCATTCGCTTGAATATTGCAGGGGTTAAACCGGGGCAGAATAATTTGTAATACCTTTTTTGATTGAACGTTGGCTATTGAATTACAGTTGCGTTTTTATTGATAGAAGCTTGGACTTTTCAAATTAATTAAATAGTGAATATGTTAAGCATTAATCTGAACTTCTCAACACAAGAATGCTGAGTCATTTTCTGAAGAAGTGGATATTGTAAAGTTACAATTATACTTTGTATAAACGATGAAGGCTAAAAGCTTGCTATTATTTGGTTTGGGATTCTTGCTTACAGTTTTTTGTTGTTTAGAAGTAAACGCAAATATCCCGGCAAAAATTACAGTCACAAAAACCAATTACCAAGGCTGGCGAGATTCTTATATTTTAAGTAATGGTCAAGTGGAAGCGGTTGTTGTTCCAAAAGTTGGACGGATCATGCAGTTTCGCTTCAAGGGTGGAGAAGGTCCATTCTGGGAAAATCCCCAAGTGTATGGTAAAGCACCTAACGTCAAATCTAAAGAATGGGGTTATTTTGGTGCTGGGGGTGATAAAACGTGGCCTGCACCCCAATCTGAATGGGAAAAAATCACAGGACGAGGTTGGCCTCCACCAGCTACGTTTGATTCTATAGCAGTTACAGCAAGAGTTAATCGCAGCGAGGTGACGCTGATTTCTGCGATTGACCCTTTCTACGGCATTAGGTTCTACCGTAAAATTACACTTGAACCTAAAAAACCTGTAATGAGGGTCACCACGACTTACGAAAAAGTCAAGGGTAAGTCAAAAGATGTTTCAGTATGGATAGTTACACAGTTACGCGACCCCGTTGCAGTCTACACAGCCCTACCCCAAACGTCGATTTTTCCTGAAGGGTATAACAAGCAATCTGAAGATTTACCAGCTAACTTAAAGGTAGACAACGGCTTATTGTCCTTGACACGCGATCGCAATAAATCCCATAAAATAGGCTGCGATGCTAGTACATTATTATGGATGGATGAAAAAGTCGCAGTCCGCATTGACTCACCAAGAGTATCTGGAGCGAGTTATCCCGACAACAACAGTAGTGCCGAAATTTATACCAACTTAGACCCAAAGGCTTACGTAGAGCTTGAATTCCTCAGTACGCTAAAAACACTGCGAGTTGGGGAAAAAATGGATTTAACTACCACATATACTTTAATTCCACGCATAACTGAGAATGCTGAACAAGAAGCCAGAACAATTCTGGGACGATAATTAAGGCAGGTTACGGAGAGCGGATTTTTTTGAAAACTGCATAAGTTGATTTTGCTGCCAACTATTACTTTTACAGAGGGGAAGGAAATAACTTTCACCTTCAAAACAACTGTACTCAACCTGAACCCAGGAGAATTATGTCTACCCAAGCTCATCCTATTCTGAAAAAAGGTGACCACGGTCCAGAAGTCAAGCGTCTGCAAGAGTTGCTGAATCAAGCTGACCGCAAAAAAAACTTTGGAAATCCTCCTCCTCTAAATGCTGATGGAGAATTTGGACCCAATACTGAGACTGGTGTTAAGAATTTCCAAAAATTTTATGGACTAACGATTGATGGAGTTGCTGGTCCTAAAACCTGGGCGAAATTAGAGGAAGTGGTACGTTAGCCGAAGGCATGGAGTACTTCACTTGAGAACCCCTGTCTGTTTGTTGCCCCAAGCAGACGGGGTTTTAGTTTGGAGATAATTTTTAAAAGAGTCAAGCGTTTTTGGTGTACTGTTGTATTTTATCTGTTACTTGTAGTAACAACGCTCAATCCACATTCGCATTTCTTCTTCAGAACCAAAACAAGCAGAACGTCCTGTCAAGGGGTCATACGCGTGCCAAGAAAAAGTACGACCATGACGATCTGATTCTTGCCATACTTGCAGTTCAGATCTGCTAACTAACCATATTACAAAATGTTGCCAAACGTTTTTTATCTTTGGCAATATTTCTTTTGAGAAATTAAATGTTTGCATAGCAAAATTTCCGAGCGTGAATTTAAGAAGTTTTGAGTGATGAGTACCAAATGCTAAGTAAAAATGACTCAGCACTGATTGCTTATTACTATTTGGTGAACTATTACTTTTAGCTTCGCTTAAGAATTTTTTAGTGAGAAGGTACACTTTTTGTAAATTTGTACTAGTACAGTTACGCCTCTTGACAACTGTTCTATTAAAAATTTCACAAACTGTACTAGGTCAATAAAGGAAAAATCCCTTATAGTGCCAGTATTGATGATTTTGTAGTCATTAATTGAGTGCGCCAATATGAAAATTTTGTTGGAACGGCAATCAGCCAAACCCCTATACTTGCAGATACGCGATCGCATAAGTCGTCTCATTAAATCTGGCGCACTGCAAAGCGGCGATCGCCTCCCCTCAATCCGCTCTTTAGCTGAAAGTTTGCAAGTTAACAAACTCACAATTATTGAGGCTTATCAGGTTTTAGAAGCGGATGGTGTTGTTTGTGCGCGTCAGGGATCTGGATATTTTGTTAACAGTGTCATTCCTTCTGCCAATTTAAAGTCAACATTTGCCCCTGCACAAAATGTCATTATTCCAGAGCAAGGAACAAGTTGTTTTTTTGATATGTACACGGCAGGGGTGCATGCACAATCTCAGCCTGGAATGATTAACTTTAGCCTTGGTTTTCCTCATCCGCCAAAAGACATAGATTTAATTGCTAGACGAGCGCTCAGACAAGCTCCTGATACCTTGTTTCAATATGACTTGCCTCAAGGACAACTCACTCTGCGCAGGCAAATTGCTCAGATGTTGATTCAACAAGGAATGGAGGTATCAGCAGACAATTTGATTATTACCAATGGCTCTGAACAAGGGCTATCGTTGGCAATACAACATCATATACAACCAGGTGACTGGGTGATTGTTGAAACACCAACATATTTTGGGGCGATCGCCATTCTAGAAAAATTAAGAGCCAAAATTATCGGCATTCCTATGAGTGCCGAAGGGATGAATCTTGAGTTATTAGAGCAATATCTCAAAAGCCATCGCCCAAAATTAATTTATACCATTAGTACTGTGCAGAACCCCACAGGGATAACAACAACTCAGGCACATCGCCAACAATTACTGAGATTAGCAGAGAAATACGAGTGCCCAATTTTAGAAGATAATGCTTATGAAGGATTGTGTTTTGAGTCTGTACCAGCACCAATAAAAGCTTTAGACAAACAAGATTTGGTAACTTATATAGGCACTTTTTCTAAAACTTTGATGCCTGGGTTACGAGTCGGCTATATGGTGGTGACAGGCAAACATTATCAAGCAATTATCGAGGAGAAGTTACTCCATGACCTTCACACATCCACCATTTCTCAAGCAATAGTCAGCGAGTACCTAGCATCAGGGCATCTGCGCCGTTATCTCAACCAACTGCGTGCAGAACTCCTTCAAAGCCGTAATCTTATGCTCCAAGCCTTAGAGCATTACTTTCCCGAAGAAGCACGATGGACTGTTCCCAACGGTGGATTATTTCTTTGGGTACAGTTGCCGGATAATGTTCCTACAAAGACAATTCGTATCGAAGCCTTGTCTCAAAGTGTCTTAGTTGCTTGTAGTTCGGTGTTTTTCCCTGATAAGCAAGGTTATCCAGCTATGCGGTTAACTTTTTGTCTCACGCCGGAGGAAATTGAGACAGCTATCTCTATTTTAGGTAAATTACTGAAAAAACATCTTTACAAAGCGTCTGATAGGATATCTAGACCTCAAACGCTTGCTCATAGTATTTAGATCCCCCTAGTCTATCAAGCTGTTGACCGCCAAGTTATGCGATCGCAACGACAAATTGTTCTCCTTACAGAAAAATTCAGATGCTATGGCTGTGCCTCCAGAAATTCCAGACAGCTTTTGACAAAAATAGACATGAAGTTTTCGTTCCAATGGGCAAGACTTTTTGCCTTTTGTAAGGCGTTCTCCGTAAGTCCATAAGCCTCAGCTTGTGCTATTAACAAACCTTCCCATGTTGGTGTGGCGATAGTCTTTGCCACTCCTAACCCAGAGAGTGTAATGGCATTGAGTTGATGTTCTAGGTGTTTGGGAAAGACTAACTGAGGAATGCCTGCAAGTAAACAAGTAATAGCCGTCGTTGAGCTTCCGTGGTGAATTGCCAGGGACTTCCCCGCTAGAACTTCGGTTAAGGGTTTAAAGTCAGATTGAGGTCTAAGAGTTTGCAGCACCAAGTCACGGTACGGATAGTCATCGTATAAATAAGCCCAAGCAGGACCATCACTGGAGTGCAGATTTTTTGGAATAGGTGTAATGTGTACGCTAAGATACTGCTGACACTCAGTCCGCAGATACCGATAAGGATCTAATTCAGGAATGCCAAAGATAAAACTGGCATCCCCAGACAGAACTTCCCCTAAGAGTGCATCTGACTTAACAACTTCACGAACCGTTTTGCTGACCTGCTCTTGGTGTTTTTCTGATTCAGACGGGGTGGGAAATCTTAAGGGCGGAAATACTTCAATCGGTGGTGGTACTGCAAAGCTGTCTCCCGTGACAATTGTGGGTATAATATTGCGAGCTGCCAACACTAAACCAGGCGCAAAATCAGTAATAACTAAGCTTGGTTTAACCTCTAAAAGAACAGATTGCCATGCCTGTAGGTGCGATCGCAGTAGATTTGCATTACCAAAACCAAACGTTTCCAGGATATCTGCGAACGTATAGGATTCAGACCTTCCAGAAAATGGCAGGAGCGGGGCACAAACAATTTTCCACGGAAAACTCATGCCTTTGATTTTATAAGATTTCAAAGCAAAGACTGGTTCAACTCCGTACGATTCCAATGTCCGAGCCAGTGCCGCCAGACGTTGAATGTGTCCCTGTCCTCCTCCCAGTTCCCATCCAAATAGGACTTTCATCAATTTTTACTGTTTTTGGGATGCTGCCTTTTTCTTAAGGGCTATGGAAAACAGACCTGCCAACAACCAACCACCTATGGTTGTTGGTTCCGGAACCGGGGTGGTAGTGCGTTGAGAAAGCTGTGGTTTGCCAGATATAGAGTATACAAAAGGACCTCGTATGGCAGTGGCATTAAAACGCGGTTCAGCAAAACCCGGTCTAGGAATGGCAAAGATAGAAAAATTCGTTTGTACGGTATTGCTCTCCACTTGAGATCCGCTAATGAATAAGTCTGTTGCCGTGCCACCATAGCCGCTTATATCTGCAAGTGAGAATTGGCGTCCTAGGAAGTTAAAATTAAAATCTGTCAAAGGAAACAAAGAGAGATTAAGAGATGGTGGAGGCACTATGACGGGTGTTGATGCGTCATCAAAGCTGTAAAAACCTGAAAGCGGCTGCTCTATCGTTAGTGGTGGTCCGCCGTAGGCAGCGTTTTGAGTAACGTCAGTGATCGTGAAATCAACGGTAATGACGGCAGCACTTGCTGGGTTCGCTTTCATTGCAGTCAGACCCAAAGCAACGCCAGCAGTGGTAACTGCTAGTTTTTGGTTTAGCTTCATTTTTTTGTTTAGTATGGGTTACCTATGTCACAAGAACCCGCTGTATGGACTTACCCGTTATGTCTCTTACTTTTACCAAGTACTGGTAGAAAATTTACCTTGATTTATAAAATATTTTCTCAAGCTTCATTGGAACTTTATAAATATAGGCGCTTTGCGGTAAAGATGTCGGTAAATATCAAGGCTTCTGGACTCATTTAGAACATTGCCACGGGGGAACTTTAGACTCAATCCCCCCTGGTTATATCTATGCTTTCACTCTCGCCAACACCTAGCAACTAAGTCATCGCCAAAGTCGGATGATGAGACTGACCCCAACTGCCCAGCCAACCGATACCATCCAGCCTGCTAGAATATCGCTGGGATAATGCACACCCAGATACAACCGCGTCCAGCCGATAACCAATACAAAAATTGTCCCGACAATCAAAACCAACCAGCGCCATCGGCTACCCCAAGTTAAAATGACTAAGACTGCCACGAACGTCATGCTCGACATCGCATGACCGCTAGGAAATCCGTAGTCAAATTCTGGTGCAGGTGACTCCCATAAGTGGGGACGGACTCGATGCAGCAGTACCTTCGCTGTCCGGTTGATGATGATGCTACCGAGTAAGGTGACAATCAAATAAGTTAGCGATCGCCACCGTCGGCGGTTAAATAGCACTAGCGCGGTGACAGTAGCAATCGGAAACACACCCCAAAACACACCCAATTTAGTCAGCATTGTTACCACAACGTCTAGTTGAGGATTGGCTGTGCTGTGAACTGCCAATAGTATGGGTACATCCCACGGAAAGCCACCTTCATTCTCCCAAACATCCTCTGCCAGTTCCCCAAAAACCAGCAAAGGTAAAAAGACTCCGAGCAATAGCAGCAGCAGCGATCGCCAATGGGTAATCAGCAGTTGCTGGACAAATCTAAAAAAGGATTGCAAAAGCTGCCAGAGCCGTGCGTTAAACATTCACCTACCTAAACCCTACTCAGGGATGGGGAATTCCGCCGAACTAGTTAAGCGTCAAACTCTCTATTGGTCTAATGTACCCTGATCTAACCAGTGTCAGATATTGTGACGTTCTCCCCACCCTGCCTGACGGCTCTTGGTGGGGCTTCTACAAGTCGCC
>NZ_CAWMYC010000100.1:0-103378 GCF_963872035.1 Scytonema sp. HK-05 | reverse complement strand
GCTAAATCGAAGATTATAGCGCGGGTCTTATAGCCCCCGAACCCCCACTAGATAAAGGACTTTGGTAATGTTCTCGGAGAAGACTTTATCAGCAACGGCATTGGCAAAGTCTCCACTGTTGAAAATCTGCAAGTTAAATTCATCACTTGCCTTGGCACTCCATAACCGCAAGGTGTTCACGGTGTTCGAGTTGTAGCCAACCATCGGTGTGTCGTAGGGTGTTCCGAGTACAGTTCTTTCGGGAATCCAACGCACTTGGTAACGTCCATGCTCATCCGTGAAAGCTTCGGTATGTCCTCCAAATTTGACTTCCACAGTGTACTCAGGACGGGGAATTTCCCAAGGATTGCCAAATCGCAGCCAGCGATCAGGAACTTCTACTTGAGCGCCATTGCGAATTTCCTGTCGAAAGATGCCGTATTCGTAGCGAATACCGTAGCCAATGGCAGGAATTTCTAGAGTCGAGAGGGAATCCAGAAAGCAAGCAGCAAGTCGTCCTAAACCACCGTTGCCTAATCCTGGTTCATCTTCCTGTTCCATCAGGTCGTACAAATCATATCCTGACTCCTGCACCACTTGACGCGCTTGCTCATGGAGTCCAACGTTGGTTAAGTTTTTGCCGAGTTGTCGTCCAATAAGGTATTCGGCAGATAAGTAGCAAACGACTTTGACATCCTTGGGAAAGTAGGTTTGCTCAACAGTTTTCAGCCAGCGGTGCAGCAGGCGATCGCGCACGGTATACGCTAGTGCCATATAGTAGTCGTGTGCTGTTGCCCAACCTTTATCTTTTGCTTGGATGTAATAGAGGTTATCGAAGAAAGCACGTTTGAGCGTTTCGATGTCCATTCCCGTGCGATCGTCCTGCACTTGGATCGCGGCGTGTTCTGTACGACAAATGTGCTTTTTCCAATGAGGAATATGCCTGCCATTGTGTTTTTTTAAGCCGTTGCCATTATTCATGGTTGTAATCCAGAAGAGTGATGACAATCTAAAGTTACCTAGCAACTCACTTTAGAAGGATGGCTAGATTTTTTACCTCTAACCAAGGAAACAATAGCGCAAGCAACTGTCAAGCTGTTTTCAATCAAACCTGATGAGTCAACAGATAGAGCGATTTTCTAATAGTTCCAAATCACATAGTCAAATATAGTCAGACATCTGCAATTTAGGTTTAAGCAACCCTACTTTCAGCATGGACACGCCTAAATAGTGGAGTTATCCGCCTTGGATGTACTACCAGACATCCCCTATCCCTTAGAATAGACTTGAGAGTGTCGAAACCTTCAGGATTACTTTTTCTGCCGATGTTAAATGCCGCATTTACGTCGGCGTGAATTTTAAAACCATTTTTACTCAAATACCATGCGCGTTGCACACGCTTACCGGAGAATGCGTGTCTTATCTTGTTGTTAGGTTGATAAGTTGGGATAATGTCCCAATCAATAAAAGATGCCTTGCTGGTATAGCTTTCTTCTGCAACCTTGACGGTGATGCCGACTCGTTCTAATTTCAGGGTCAGCATCTCGATAAATTTAGCGTGTGGTATTTGAGTAAAGTTTTGGTTTGTGCGCTTTCCTAAATTAAGATGTGTTTTCCATTGCGCGTTTTTTCCTATTGATACGTGAGTGACACCCAGGCGCAGAAATTCATCCACAATCATTTTTGTGGATTGATGTAGATATGAATCTACAAATTGATTACGATTGCGAATGATGTTTGCAATTCGCCGCGACTTACCAATGCCCAAGGTGAGGAAACCTCTGAACTTCGCAACCTGCTTATTGTAAAACTGGTTTGCTGATTTTAGTGGTTTTCCGTTTAGAATAATTGGCTGTATCGTTAAGTCGTTAAAAACAATCGTCGCTAGATTATCTAAGCCAATATCTATCGCCGCATTTAGACTCTTGTTCAAGCTGCTGCATAATTGTGAGTGGTCTGGAATTTCATAAACTACTTCGATAACAAAACATCCGGTTTTTGGGATAATTCGTAGTTCGCACAAATCTTCAAATTTTAGTCCAGACTTTACCGGAATCCTGATTGGTGACATAGACGGGATTATCCAACCTTTCTTGAACTCCCTCTTTCCAATTGCCTGATGATTAAATTTAACTAGGTTTTTATCGTCAACGTAGTTAGGTGGTTTGGGTCTACCTGTAAACTTACTTGAATCGATTTTGTAGGCTGACAATGCTTTGTAGTAAGCAACCCAAGCGTCTGCATTTTGCTTTAAAACAAGTTGCGCTACCTTCGCAGGCATTGATTTATAGTTCTCATTTTGTTTAAATAATGAGTCTAAAGAAGCTGAAGAAAGTGTACTCCAACCATAGAAAAATCCCTGGCGTTGGCTAAATTGAGCCGTGTTATAAAGCTTGCGAGAAACTGTGGTAATAAGAGCGCAATAACCAAACCATTCATGTGCCTCTTTTATGATGTGCTTTTCAACCTGACGCATATTTATCAAATTTTGGCAATGAAATTAGTATATCCAAAAAAAGAGATAATTAGATATACTTGATTATAAAATTTATTTCAATCTGTGGGAGAATTTAAAGCTTCCACAATTTTTTCTGTTTTGCGCTTTGCCCGGATCTGGCCATATAATCGCGCAGCAAAGCTGGTAATTATCGCCACCAAGTCTTGCATTAATTCGTCCCGACCATTATCAGCCTTATTAACAACCTCTAGATTTACTCCTAATCTTTTAAGCAGAATGTCTATGTAATGTGTACCAAAACGTCCTAGTCTGTCTTTATGTTCGACTAGTAAAATATCATAATCATCTTTGAGAAAAAGCAATTCTCACGCTTTTTGCGATTGTCGTTTAATCCGCTCCCTACCTCCTTTATGACATAGGCAATCTGATATCCTTTAGCCATAGCGTATTGAGACAACCTTTCTGCTTGTCTATCTAAGTTATCTTTATTCTCAGCACTTGAAACTCTGGCATAAATCGCAACTTTAACAACACCCCCTGACATCTTTTTTGGATCGTAATCAACAATTACCGTGCCTGTAGGGAGTTGTTCTGTTGGGTATGGTATTTTACCTGCTTTGTAATGTCGCCAAGCTGTAAGATAGGAAATCCCCAAAGTTTTAGCATAATCAGACAATTTCATCAGCTTGAAACTTAGACTACATCTGACTATGTTAGACTATGTTTTGTTTAAAGTTTTATTATACCTTTAATTTTGTAATATCTTAAGCTTCTTCTCCAATCTTGGATGTTGGCAAGTACTTCTCTAATACCTCACCGATAAACAAAAATAAGATTCCACTGAGGATTCCTATTCCCATAATGTTCAATTCAACACTACCAAATAGTGCAAGTTCTGGTTTTATTAATGTTAAAATTAATAATATGATAACCGCAAAACTACTTACGATTAAAGAAAGCTTAACGCTGCCTTTGGAGAAGTTATAGCGTCCTGTCTGAGCAAGCAAGTAGGTGACAAAAGGAACAAACACTGCTCCTACATAAGCTGCATAAAAAGACACAATTAGATTGACAATCTCCCCACCTTTGAAAGCAACAGCAAGACCAAACAGAGCATTCGCGGCAGTGACAAGTACCCGACTCCACACAGATGCAGGCAGAATGTTGAAGTCCAAGACAGTCTTGGTTTGCACTCGTAATATACTGCTGCCAATACCCAGTGCTGGAACCAATAAAGATAAAATCAAAGCAATGCCCAAAGGCTTTTGGCTACCACCGCCAATCCAGGATAGGATAAACGGGAGAGTTTCTTTACCATCAATGCCAGCAGGCAAAATTCCTGCGTTGTGTGCTGCAACTACAAGTGTTGAAGGCAAAAAAGCAAGCAACAATAGTATAATCGCTGCTAAGGCACAACCTTTATATAAGCTCTGCAGATCTTTTGCTTGGACAAGAAACTGCTGATACTTCATATCTATGAGTACCAGCAAAATTGTAGACAATGACACGCCCACTGCTGAAGGCAAACTTATATGTTCCACTGAACCAGCAAACTCTATAGGGGATTGGGCGATCGCCAGCGCCGTAAGTGGCGATGCTTGCAAAGAAAGCCCCCCAAAGGGCGATCGCAAATAGTCACCGAAAGCGTGTAACACCCAAAGCCCATAAAGCAGAGCCAAAAAATTCACAACCAGTAACCCTCGCAATATCCAGCCTGCTTTCTCCACTGGAAGTAAAGAAATTGTTGCAAACAGGATAGCCAAAACAACCATCGTGGGCAGTGTAGGTATCCCAAAGACCTTGAGGATAAAAGCTCCAGAAATCAACTGAACGGCTTCGATACCAATCAGCGATGACCAAGACATCAAACCCACAAAGATTTTTACCCCATCTCCGTAAGCAGAACCTAGCAAGTTCCAGATTTGCTCTGTTTGTGTCCAGTAAAACTTTGCCAATCCCAAAAGAGCAATTGTACCCAAACCAAGAGAGACAGCATAGAGGCTGCCAGCAGTACCGAAAGTGAGGGATTTCTCAGCGGTTCCCAAAAGAAACCCCAAACCGTAATGCGCAGACACCAACAAGGCTGCTAGCGAGAAGGTGTCCAGTCTGCGTTCAAAAGCCATATGGTTGTAAAATGAACGAGTTTATGAAGAATCACCACCCAGTGGCTTGGGTGCATTTGCGACACAAATGTTAAATTTCTCCCAAAAATAATTTTAACTGCCTCGTGGCTAAACTTCATTAACTCGTAGAGGTATCTTCTCATTGACATCTCCTCCGGTTGGAAACACCGATCGCCATGTTTGAGTTGGTTTAGCTGCATCGGTTCGGGAGCGACGTTGTTAATATTGTTTGTGAGTTGTATTTGCCTTGGTTATCTTCTTTCCCGTAAGCTCATATCTTTAGCTTGCGCTACGCAGACAAAACCACTTGTTAAGTAGCAATGGGGGGCGAGTAACTGTAAGTTGATTTGTAGACCGATGGTTTGAGAATATCTTTATTCCTGAACGGTCAGAAACGGTAAGCTCTACCGGGATTGCCTGCGGAGCGGACAAACCTCTCAAGAGTCATCTTGAGACCGCAATGAAACAGGAAGTTAACACCAAAACTACTTTTGTCGAGTTAAGTCTAGATTTGGGTAGTTTTGGGTAGGTTTAACAGAGCGGAAGAATTTCAAGACCGTATTTGGGAGCAGTTGCTATTACTCGTTGAATGTCTGCGGGACTGACAGATGGCGGCACAGATAGATTGTCTGCTGGAGTGCCTACTTCCATAAAAAACTTCTCCAGTCCGGCTGGTGTTAGCCAACACAGCATTTTGGTTGGCGTCGAACCGACGTTTACAAACTTGTGAGATTGACCTGGCGGAGAGTGGAGAAAGGTTCCTTCTGTTGCAACAACAATTTGGTCATCAAGCTGAAACTCAAGTTCTCCCTCTTGAATGTAGAATGCTTCAGCTTCCCGACTATGAATGTGCAGCGGTGTTTCGCCAGAAGGCTGAACCACAATCTCGATGAGCGAATACTTTCCATCCGTTTCTTTCCCCACTGTCTTAAAGGTATATAAGTCACCTAATACCCAATAAGAAGTACCTTGACCGGGCTGGAGCAAAACAGCGTGTTCATTTATAGTCATTACAATTCTCCTTTTGGTTCCATTATTTGGTTGCATTAACTGATTGTCCATATTCGACTAAAAGACGACGGACGAAAGTATTGGTAAGAATTCCGCCGCCCTTATCTGTCATAATCTCAACTGCTAGCTTGCTTGAGAAAACTGGGCTAGCGCATTCCAGGTCGTTGGACCAACAATGCCATCTTGTGACAAACCCATTGTTTGTTGAAAATTCATGACAGCAGATGCCGTTTCTTGTCCAAAATAACCAGTTACAGGCAAGTTAGTACCATAGCCTTCTAGGACGAGAAGCTGCTGCAAAATTGCGATCGCTAAACTAGAATTTCCTTGCTGAACTGTTGGCAAATTATCAACTAGATTGGCAACTAAAGTTTGTTGAGTATGAGATGTCATGGTTTTTTACCTCGTTTTTGACTACTATTTGTTTGTTGTGTTCTAAATTGCTGAACAACTGAGTTTAGTATCTGACTTTCAGCAAAGATGTACCAGCCAAGTTATACCTGTTAAGCTATAACTTAATAGCAAGCTTATTCATTCGATAAGTGAGTGGAAATAATTAAACCCCCGAAGAGGCTGACTCCCCCTTCGCTTAATTCACGCATTCACGCATTCACGCATTCAAAGTTAAAAATTAAAGACCCCACGGATGAATCCGGGGGCTTGAATAATTAGAAGAATAGATTTTTATACCGACCTTAATTAAGGGGCTTGGAACCGTGGTCAAGAGTCCAAAGTTCAAAACTTATGAGTGGAGATTTTGCACCTACCCAATTCTTTTATTGACATAATCTACGGTTGCCAGGTAGGATTCAAAGCACTTAAATTATTATTTGTTAACTTAGTCAACCCCGAACCATCGCGCTTTGCCACATACAGGCTCGTTTTTCCAATCTCACCAGAGGTAAAAGCAATTTGCTGACTATCAGCAGACCAAGCAATGTTGCTAAATTGCGATAATGGCTGTTTAGAAAGTAACTCAGTCCGGTTTGAGCCGTCAAGATTAATTGTGTAAAGCTTGGGATTGTGGAGATCTCCAGAGAGAAAAGCAATTTGCTTAGCATTAGGTGACCATGAAGGTTCACCATACCATCCAGGTTTTTTCGTCAAATTCCTGACAGTTCCCCTGCTCACATCAAGCAGATAAATATCTACTTCTTGACTACGATTATTTCCACCTTGGTCATGAAAGTAAGCAATATGATTGCTATCAGGCGACCAAAACAGCCTGCCACTATATGCCATAGTTTCTGGAGTTTTAGTCAAATTTCTGAGATTTGTCCCATCAGCATTCATGACATAAATATTTTGTGTGGGATATTTACCTTCAAAAAAAGCAATTTGGGTGCTATCAGGAGACCACATAAGTCCACTGCTACCAGGGATATAATCACCAGGCTTGTTAGTCAAATTAACTAAACCGGAGCCATCGGTATTCATGTTGTAGATATTTCGGTCTTTAATGAATATTACCTGCTTACCATTTGGTGAAAGGTACAATAAGGATGAGATTTCTGTTTTCGGTGGAACTCCTCCTACCTCCCACTTCTTAATCAATTTAGTTCCAGGAATGCCAGTAGTATCGCTGATGTAAAGAGATTCACTGCCAGGAAGATCAGCACTAGGGCCGTCGCAACTAATCGCGAAAATGATTTTTTGGCTGTCTAACCAGTTAATACCGAAATTAGCTGCTTTGCAGTAGCCTCCCCCAGAGAACACCTTGGCTAGTCTAGAACCATCAGAGTTAACTACATAAAGTTCAGTTTCTGAGGCGACAAAGGCAAGTCGCTGACCATTGGGTGACCAGATAAGAGTCGGGGAAACAGAATATTCTAAGGTTGGTGTCAAGTTATGACGAGCCGAACCGTTAGCTTCGATTGTAAATAGACTATTTTTGACTGTATTAGCTGGGTTTTGTAGAGCTATGAATGCCAAAGTTTGAGTTGTCTGAGTTGCGTTTGTTGTAGAAATTTGGAAATTCAAAAATAAGCTAATTAGTAGTGTCAGTAAGAAAATGCTGATGAATAAATGTGGATGAGATTTCATTTTACGCATAATGCTTCATCATTTTTGTTGTTGTAATCAAATTCACAAAAAAGCTGTTTTTGCTCATTTTCAATGAGCAACATTGGTAGTAGATGCTTCATTCGTTACTACCAATGTAAAATATTAGCTAAAACGTAGACGCCGTAAAGTTTTTTTGACTCTCAGACACTTTTTTACCAACATCGCCACATAACCTCATCTTGACTCCATTCTTCGGCGCAAGAGTAGTACCTCGTCGTTGAGGTTGTTCTGGTCGATTATCAATAAGCTCCAACTGATAGCGTGACATGATAGTTGCTAAGGCTAACTTCATTTCAAATGGTGCCAAAGCATCGCCAACGCAGCGTCGGACACCACCACCAAAGGGCATAAATTCATAAGGAGAAAATTGGTGTTCGAGAAAGCGTTCTGGTTTAAATTGCTTATGATTTGGGTATAAATCTTCTCTTTGATGCAAAAGATAAATACAACCAATGACTATCGTACCTGGCTCTAATTGATGTCCTAGTAATTCCGTGTGTTCTTGCACTATTCTGGGGAACGTAATCATTCCTATAGGGTAAATCCGCAAGGTTTCATTGCAGACAGCAGTGAGATAAGGCAGTCTGACAATACTCATAGGGTCAGGGGAATCACCGAGGGTATTTAGTTCTTGAATGAGTTTTTTCCGTACTTCTGGCTGGCGGTGAATCCAATACAAACCCCAAGCGATCGCTGTTGCAGTGGTTTCATGTCCAGCTAAGAGCAATGTCATCATTTCATCACGCAATTCTTGGTTTGTCATCGATTGACCTTCCTTATCCTTCGCTGACATCAGCAAGGAGAGAATATCAATGCGTTCTGCATTGGGTTTTTCCCGACGTTCTGCAATCTCTGCGTAGAGTAATTCATCAATTTGTTGTCTTAAACGCAAAAAATTCCCCCAAGGAGTCAAAAAGCCTAAATCTTTTTGCAGAAAAGGGAAATACATAAAAGCAGATACAATCGAAGACTGAAACATATCTGTGATTTCAATCAGTGGTTGCTTAAGCTTTTGGTAACGTTCTCCTTCTGATAAACCTAAGACAACCTGTAAGATAACTTCAAGGGAAATTTGCTGTGTAACAGTATGAGCTAAGAAGGGCGAATTTTGCGGTAATTGACTAAAGATTTGTTCGGTCAGTTTAGGAATTAAATGACTGTAAGCTTGCATTCGTTCGCCGTGGAAGGGAGGCATTAATATTTGTCGTCGTTGTTTGTGGCGATCGCCTTCTAGCGTAATAACAGAATTGTCCCCAATAGAAGGTCGCAAAAATCTGTTTGGTTCACTCAAGGCGGCAAACCTCTTTCTATCATTGGTTAAAATTTCCTGAAGTGCTTGGGGATGCTGTACAAATACGGTAGTATCCCCAAAACCAACTACAAAAGCCGTAAACAAGTCAGGATATTTCTGGGCTGCTTTTTCCATATAATTTACAGGGTCAGCAATCCAATGAAGCTTTTGCACAAAAGAGGGAGTTTTAAAAGTATTGGGTAATTGCATCTAATTTTTCCTTCAGATTTTCTTTGAAAAATAGGTTTAACAAGAGCTAAAAGTAGCCAAACTGTTTTGCTTATTGCTTTGACTAATTTCTGATAGTCGCTTGCATCCAAACTAAAAGTGCGAGCAACACGTATAATTGTGCGTTCTTAGCGCATCAGTCCTTAATTTGGATTAGGAAAGTCGGTTGTTGCTATCTAACAACCAACTTTTGCAAGGAGACTGATGTGTGATGCTGTGCAAAGTTTGCTTACTATAAGACAGTCTTATAGACTTAGCAACAGCAAAAGCATTGAGTAACACTGACTATTATTTAGTGTGATTAGAGTTGTGAAAAGGCAAGATAAACCAGTAAAGCTATAACTTAGTTTCAACTTTTATAAGGATGGCTGGCTGAAAACCCCGGAGGAAGACGCACGTAGTGCCAAATTCCGTGCTGTCTTCCCGGGGATGAAAACTGCGCCCCGTAGGCTTTAGCCTACAGTGAAGCTATCTTTTTGTGGTTCAGGAAGCGTCTCCCTTGCTTATTTTATTGTCAAGAAGATAGTCTTATTGAAAGGCGCTCCTTACTACCTCACAAGGGACGCGATCGCCAGCCATACTGGTAAAGGAAGCTCGCTTTGGGAGCTGCTGCGAAGACAGCAATTTTGAGTAGGATCGGTTCAGGGGTGTGGTTTGAGCGGTTGAGTAGTTCGCTTGCATATTTCTCAATTCTTCACCGCTATCAACTCATGTTAACCAAAAGGAGAAATAAAGATGACTCAGCAAATACCCGCCAATTCTACAACGCGGTACGACTGGTTGTGAATGACAACGTCTACAACGCGATATGTCCGGGCTGGATACGATTTAGGCTCCAAATTATCCTATTGTTGTTAGGTGAGATTCTCTAATTATAAGGAATGACTTTTTCTGACTTTTTCATGCAGTCTTATTAGCCGAAAAAAGAGAAAAATCGTTGTAGTTATTCATTGGAAAATGCGTACCTGACAACAAAAAACGGAGGCTCAGCACTCAAATGCTAACGACTGAAGGCGCTGCTCTCTGAAGGTGGACATTCATTATACTAAGCCCCAGTGGATTTTAACAGTGAACAGCTACCTACGCAGTTATCAGTTAAATACGAGTGGTCGCGCGTCCCCCACCAAGAGCACCAAAGAGCGTTGGTGGCGGTGAGCGCATCCCCCAAAGCGCCCGCCGTCAGGACTCAGGACTCAGGACTGATAACTGATTTAATGTTATTCTCCTACATCTCTACGGGCGCAAGGCATTGCCCCTATATACCCTAACTCAATACCGTTTATTTATGTTAATGGAGAAAAAAATATGCTTAGAAAATTTTCATTCTATTTCAATAATTTCAGATTAGCCAAAAAGCTAACTGTACTACTACTGATCATATTTATTGGAGGAATTACCTTGAGTGGTCTAGCTTTGGCTAATATCCTGAATTACAAAGCTCAAGATGAAATCAGTTCAAATGCTTGGTTGTTGTTCCGGACTATAAACTCTGTCCGCTCTTACACAAATGATGAAGTGAATCCCGAATTGGAACAACGTTTAGGAAAAGATGAATTTGCAGCGCAGACTATCCCATCTTACTCATCAAGGAGAGTTTTTGAAAAGCTACGAAATGACAACGATGCCTACAAAGATTTTTTTTATAAGGATGCGATGCTGAATCCAACAAATATTCGAGATAAAGCTGATAGCTTTGAGACTGATATTGTACAAAAATTTCGTCAAAACAAGAATCTCAAAGTCTTGTCAGGATTCCGTTCTTTTGATAAAGAGAAATTTTATTACATCGCGCGTCCCTTAGCCATAACTGAGTCTAGTTGCTTGAGATGTCACAGCACACCAGAGGCTGCTCCCAAGAATATGATTAAGATTTATGGGACAGAACACGGATTTGGGTGGAAATTAAATCTTATTAATGGTGTTCAGATGGTTTCTATTCCTGCCAGTCAAGTTTTGCAGAAAGCTCATCAATCGTTTGTTTTAGTGATGGGAATCGTCACTATGATTTTTGCCTTCGCCATATACATGGCTAACTTCTGGCTTAAGCAATATGTTGTGCGTCCCATTAAGCGTGTCGTCCGAGTTGCAGAAGCTGTAAGTACTGGTGATATGGATGTAGAATTTGAGAAAGTGGCTAACGATGAAGTCGGCAGTTTGGTGGAAGCCTTTACACGCATGAAGATAAGTTTGGTAATAGCAATCAAAAGTTTGCAAAACCAAAAACAATAACCAATGCAATCTTACGTTGCATCAGAAAGTTCTACAGGTGTGAAATATATGGCACATTCGTGCCACGCGCTCGTCCCTGAGTCCTTACGGACACGCTTCGCGTATGCCTGCGGCATGCTGCTTTGAACACTTCGGTGTGCGCTTAGCGCTTACGGGACACGCTGCTTTGTATGCCTATGGCTAACGCCACGGCTACCGCCGAACGGCACGCTTTGCGCTTACGCTATCACAAAAAATCCTTAAGTGAACGGTATTGCGTTGATATGCACAAAGAATCACTGCATAGCTTCATGACAACAACCAAAGATTGCTGTCAGCTAGTCTAGCATATATGCTGATGTCTGCTAATATTTGCTAATATTTTAATGAACTTGTTTTAATACGTCCGCAAATTCTCAATTTGGGTGAGTACAATTAGTGTTTAATTTCTATATTGAGAATGTAACTTCCCAGTTGAACGTCTCCTGCTAACAAGTCGTATTCCACTCGCAACTGCTCAGGCATTGGATCACCCTTGAGTATTAGGCTACGAGTAAAATTATGCAGACGGATAGGTTCGTTATGTTGTGATGATTCATTCGGCAACCAATAGCGAGTCCTGCCATAGCCGCCTTGTTGCCAGAAGTGACGGTAATTCACCTGACCGTGACCTTGGTGTGTCATGATAACTCGCTCAGAAGCAATTTCCAACCACCATTGCCGGGGACTACTGGCCTTATCAGCATGATCTTGCTCTTGGCGAGTTGTACTCTCTCGGACCAGAGAGTTTCCCACTTCAGGCTCGTTAAAAGACGGCGCACTCAACAGTAAGTGAAACCGATTATGGTCTTTTTGATACACTGTCACAGCCGTTTCAACGACAGACCAAAGTGGCTGATCCGTGCAAATGAGTGATAGGGAAACGGGCTTGCTGTAGTAAGTTAGCATGGCGGCGATAAGGGCTAGAAGCCAGTAAACGACAATAAATCAAGGATTGTAATCTGAGTCCAGAAACTATGTATCAATTTTTTACAATTATTATTTGGTGAATTAAAATTACCTTGCCTTCAACCAAATAATTGGGATCATCCAAATCTAAAGTAGCAATGACACATTCATAAGATTAACTATCTCTTATTGTATATCTAAAGATAGATTTTTTCCTATCTTTAGATAGATGACTTCAAAAAAGACATAAAAAGTTGCAAATTAATTTCTCTTTTGAAAGATTAAGTACGGGTTTGTAGTCATCGCTTAAGCGATTCAACGACTTGGGTGTATTGCGCTAGCGACCTATTTGTAAAGTACGTAAGTTCTAGAACAGACGATTCTTAATAAGTGCGACTAAAATCAACTCATGCAGTAGGAGTTGCAACATAACGTAATCAACTACATCGCTACATCCTTCACTAAAACATCCAATGCGCGTTGCATTTGGGTGTAAACTAAGTCATAACAAGCATTCACGTACTCACGGTCATTGGCTGCTTCAGTGCCATAACGTTCAAAAACAATCGGAGCACAGACACGGGTGTGAATTTGTACAGGTAAGGGAATATTGGGTAGCGGACCAATACCCAAGCCCCAAGGCAAACCTAGATATATGGGAAATACTCCTGGATCTAGCTGGTATAACCAAGGCATACCCAACTGATTTAACTGTTTTACCTGTTCGTAGCAATCACCCAAAACAATCAAGGTATCATGTGCACCTACAGAGATCAGTGGAATGATTGGTACCAACTTTTTTAAGGCAAGCTTGATAAATCCTTTATGATTAGCAAATTGAATTTTGTAACGCTGGCTATGAGGACGAAACATATCGTATTGTCCTCCCGGATAAACAAGTACACTTGCACCGATATCAAAAGCGGCGTTTGCCATTTTTGGATGTGCGGGAATGGCTCCAATTTTTTGTGCCAGACTGCCGATGGGGGGACTGACTTTCCACGCATAAGGGTGCATTAAGCCATACACCAAACGTTGCGTGCCAAAGCGACGGAACCAATCGTACATCATCATGTGTAAATCGGGAGATGCCATCCCACCATTATGTGAGCCAACTAGCAAAACCTTTCCATCGTCTGGAATGTGATGCCAACCTGAAGTCTGCACTCGAAAATAGTAGCGGTAAAACCATTCCCATATTGGCATCAACGATTCAATAAATTGAGGTTCTCGCGCTGATAACGTCCAACCCGGTAATGATGTCGTTGAATTTGGATTACTCATAGATTTTTTTATAATCGTCATTAGTCATTTGTCCAAACTCCTTTGTAATGACTAATGATAAAGCACGACCCTCACGAGTTAATGGGCAGCTTCTGAATTTTGAATTATAACAACAGCCAAGGTGGTTAGGACATCAACAGATGATAAAACCTAGACACAAAAAGACTTTTCACCCAGTCCCCAGTAAAGAGTCCCTAGTCCCCTGCTATACTTACTGGCGAGGAATGTGAATACGCCTTCTAAATTCTTGCGCCCTTTGCTGGTGAGGAATTTTTGCGACTAAAGCTTCTACCAATTCCTCTGAGGTTATTTGGGGATATTGAGCCAAAGTGTCTTCAAGAAGAAAGCTGGCGAAAGGTCCTACAAAAGTAGTCAGTTCTTGCCGACAATGTTGTAGAAACTCTGGGTTGTCAGCAACAGGATAACTATTTATGCTTTGCCCAGAGGGGGTTGTTTCCGGGAGTGTTTTTGTTTTTGACTCAGGTTGTGAGGGAATTCGGATGTTGGTTTTAAACTCCTGTGCCCGTTGCGGATCAGGAATTGCCGCAGCTAACTTTTCTACGAGTTCGCTAGGTGTCATTTGTGGGGTTTGCTCCAAAGTCTTTTTGATCAAAACACTGGCAAATGGTCCCACAGAACTAGCCAGTTCCCGCTGACAATACTCTAAAAACTCTGGGTTAATATTACTAGGCTTTTCTGCCTGAAATGGAGTTGCTGCTTCAGTGTTTTGCTTAGGTTGTTGTGAGTGTTGGTTCGACTGTTGAATTTTTTCTGCTTGTATAGTCTTTGGTAATTCAAGTTCATTAACATCAGGGTAAATTTGTACTTTCTGATGCGACACGCTCACACTGATACTGCCAGGTAAAATTGGTGCCTGAAGCAGATTGTAAATTTCTTTGGCTGACTGGTAGCGGTCTGCTGGTTTTTCCGCCAGCATTTTTTCCAGTATCTCACCCAAAGGTTCACTGACATTAACTATTGAGCGCCATTGCCACTTGAAAGAGGCATCCAGTAAAGAACGTGGCGTTTTGCCAGTCAGGAGAACAACAGCAGAAACACCTAGTGCATAAAGGTCGCTAGAGGGGTAGCAACGTCCCATACGAATCTGTTCTGGTGGAGAATAACCCATTTTTCCCACCATCGAACCAGCAACAGAGTGCCAGGCATTGGGAGAATCAGAAGAATCACCCGCCAAAATCTGAGTGACTTTGTGCTTCACTACGCCAAAGTCGATGAGTACAGGTTTAGAAAGCTTATGGGAAAGCATCACATTGTCGAGTGATATATCGCGATGAATGATGTTGCGCTGGTGGAGATAGTCTAAAATGCGCAACAGATCCGATAACCACGCTGATACTTCTGCCTGGGAAAACGGCTTTCTTTCCCTTGATAGGCGATCGCGCAAAAGTTGAGAATAAGTATAGCCTTCTATATATTCCTGGACTATAAACAGCCGCTGTTTCTCAGTCAACCAAGCTAGAAATTTAGGAATATGGGGATGATTAATCTGGTATAATACCTTTGCTTCGCGCTCAAATAGCTCACGAGATTTGACAAGGATATGCTCTGAGGTGTTTACAGGCACAAACTCTTTCAGGACACACAGATCCCCGAAACGTTGCATGTCAGATGCTAAGTAAGTTTTTCCAAAACCTCCCTGTCCAAGAAGTCTTTGAACCTGATAGCGATTGTTAATTAAAGTTCCGGGGTTAATCTCTGCTAGCATTGCTGCATTGTGGTTTAGTAACTAAGAGACAAATAGAAAATCCAAGTACCTCTTACTTGCAAGGATACACCAAACTACAACAGACGACCGTCACTTTTCAAGTGTGACTAAAAACAAAAGACTGCTTTTTGATACCTATCTCCGTAGATGAAATTCCCCCAAATTCATTTAAAGTTTAAAAATTTGGCAACTGTTTGCACATCCTTGTCACCATATACTGGGTTGATGACAATTGTGGAACGACCTATGAGTTGTGTGCCAAGAATTTCTAGTCATGCGATTGGCAATGGCTGTGCCCCTTGGGCAATCGCCCAAGGGGCGGCTCCCTTTGGGAGCATCGCCGGAGGCGGGGCTACGCCCATCGTCCAAAGGGCAGTGGGCTAAGCGCAAAGCATCCCGTTGAAGGATACGCCGAATCGCAACACCGATACTACGTATAAATCAAGCGTATTGCTGCTGTACTTTTAGTCAAAGGTGCGAATACCAACAACACCCTCTACCGAGGGTAGTGCCGTCCTTTCCTTCGGTCTATGGGCTGATCCCAACCGTACTTAAGAAGCCTAAATTTGTATGAGTTTTTGTCTTGCGGGCTTGGCGAAAGTGCCGCAGACTTTATCCTGTCAGCTAGTGAAAGATATAAATCTACCTATAGTATTGGCAATCAATCTTCTTTGATATTGATTGTATTACCTCAGTTAGAAGAGCTAATGACAGAAAATAGCTAATCTAAAATTAGCTGACAAATAAATACTCGATTCAAAGAAATGACTGCTTGAACAAGCAGATATTGACCTGCGATTCAAATAAGATTTCACTTGAGTATATATTTGTAAATTTAGCATTTATTTTTAGAGTAAAAATCCTAGTTTGAATAATTTTGAATTCAAAAATTTGAACTATGAGTAATTTAAATGAGCAACAGATGAAGAACAAAATCAGTACTGAAAGAGACTATTTACTTAACAAGCTTTGGGACGCAAAAGTCATAATATCTATACTATTGCTCGCTGTGCTAGTGAAATTTGGCTATAGAGATAATGGGGCTGCTCCTACGCCAGTTGTAAGCACATATGAAGTCAGTAGAAATACAGACGATATTATCGGTAAAACCGTGACTGTTATAAGCAAACCTATTAAAAAAGTCGGTTTAAGTTCTTTTACTGTAAGCGATGAGCGATTTTTTGGCGGCGAACCTATAGTAGTGGTGAATGCTTCAGGTGTGCCTTTCGATTTACCTACAGATAGTAACATCAGAGTTCAAGTTACGGGCGATGTTCGTAACTTAGATATTCCAAATATTGAGGGCGATTATAAGCTGAGTTTGCAAAACGAAGACTATAAAGACTACATCAATAAACCTGCGATTATTGCTAAGTCGATGATGCTAGCACCCACAGCCGGGCAAATCACCAAAGAGCCTAGCAAATACTATGGCATGAGACTTGCAGTTAGAAGTGAAGTTGACAATATTCAAAGTCCGGTTTTGTTTACACTAGATGAAAACTCAGTGCTTGGTGGAGAAGATTTACTAGTTTTATTAGTTGCAACACCAAAAAGTGCTATTAAACAGGGTCAAACAGTAGGAGTGGTGGGTGTTGTTCGTCCGTTTGTCGTTGCAGATATTCAGAGAGACTATGGCATAACCTGGGATGAAAGAGTGAGACGACAGTTGGAAGCCGATTACAGAAACAAGCCTGTATTGGTTGCTGACACTATATATCCTTAATCTGAAAGGAAAATTAGGGGTTTTCAGTTAATAAGTGCCAAATTTGCCGTTTTACAACAAAAAGCCTGGGTGGTGTTGAGACTTGTTGCTACATACACAACCACTTTATGTAACTATCCTTTGGCACACAAAGCTTGAGTTAAAACACCTCTACAGAGACATAACCAAAGGTAGGTGTATTAGAACTACTTTTAGAGATATGACTGTAATTAAACCTGTCTTTCGTCAGATACCGATTTTCTTCATTGTCTATATAAAACCTTTATTCCCTAGTCATAAGATAAATTCAATATCTTTGGCTTAAGTGTATGGGAAGGGTATATGTTCGTTAGAACTGTCAGAAACCGAACTCCTTAAGAAGAAAGTTATTGGCGAAATTTAAATATTAGGCAGGGTATAAAGTCATCAAAGCTTTTGACTCAAAATGCAGCAACAAAGAGAAGTTTTAATCGAGCAGACTTTGAGTGTGTCTCCCTCAAATTCTGCACCACAAAAAGATGTGACAATTCCGAGAGAAGGGTTCTTTTTAATTCCCCTTTACTTTTTATTGCTTTTGTCAGTTGCTTTTCTGAAGCAATCCAAGTTTAAACAGGCTTTATACAATCGAATAATGACTCTAAAACTTTACTATCAAATTCCGTGTTTTAGATGTCAATTTTTTAAACGTAATCAATACATACAGTGTGCTGTACAGCCTTATTTTGTTTTAAATAAAGAAGCCGTTAATTGTCCTGATTATTCGCCTTGCAAGGGCAACAATGGCGGCTAATAAGCTGTGTACGTTTTACGTGGAGAACAGTTCTCCATCCCTTTGTCAGCATGAGCGCTTTGCGCTCCGGGCGCGGGCACTCCGTGCCCGGAGCGCAAAGCGCAGTGCCGTGCCTCCTACACAGGACGCACGGTACAGGCGCAGCGTCTGGGCTGTTGAGAAGGCGATCGCCCCTTGCGAGTTCACACACTGCTCTAGTTCCAAACCAAAGAAACTATTATGGCAAAGATTGGCTATCAAGCTTCCCACGAACAATTCAAGCCCAGCGAACTCCTGAAGTACGTCCAAATAGCAGAACAAGCTGGCTTCACCCATGTCTTATCTTCCGACCACTTCCATCCTTGGAGTGAACAGCAAGGACAAAGCGGTTTTGCCTGGTCATGGTTGGGTGCAGCAATGCAAGCCACCCCAACGCTTTCCTACCGGGTTGTTTGCGCTCCCGGTCAGCGGTATCATCCAGCTATCATCGCTCAAGCTGTGGCAACCCTAGCGGAAATGTTCCCCAACCGCTTCTGGTTGACAGTAGGCAGCGGTCAGGCACTTAACGAACAGATTACAGGCGAACCTTGGCCCGTCAAGTCTAAACGTAATGCCCGTCTCAAGGAGTGTGTTGATATCATCCGCGCTCTTTGGGCGGGAGAGACAGTCACGCATCACGGTCTAGTCTGTGTTGAAGAAGCAAAACTTTATACCCGTCCGCAAACGCTACCCCCAATTATTGGAGCTGCCATCACCGCCAAAACCGCAGAATGGCTTGGTAGTTGGGCAGATGGACTGATTACGATTTCTCACCCACTCCCCAAGCTAAAAGAAGTCGTCGAAGCCTTTCGCCAAGGTGGTGGAGAAGGCAAACCCATGATTTTAAAAGTGCAGCTTTCCTACGACCGTGACGAGGAGACAGCGCGACAAAAAGCTCATGAGCAGTGGCGCAACAACATTTTTGAGAATATTTTGATGACAGAACTACGAACTCCACAGCAATTTGATGCTGCGGGGAGCTTTGTCCAACCCAAGGAGTTAGACCCATACGTCCGTATCTCAGCAGACGTGCAGCAGCATATCGAGTGGCTGCAAGAATATATTGAACTTGGGTTTGACGAATTGATCCTGCACAATGTCAACCGAGAACACGAGCAGTTTATCGAGGTGTTTGGCGAGAAAGTGCTGCCAGTGCTGGGATCACCGTGATCACTAGAGAACCAGTCCAGTAGAAGTATTTGACAAAAGACTCAGAACTCCTTTTGGCTTTCTAGGGAGCGGTACTAGCCATATCCAGAGCAAGAACAACACCAATTAATGTAAAGCTAATTGCTAAGACCGATAAGCACTTTTTTAATCGTTTTCGTCTTCTGATTATTGGGTGTCTGCGATTGACCAGCTTAATTATTTATTAAGCTCATAATAGCGTAGCTGTTATGACTCGGTATGTAGTTTTCAAAAGCCTTGCTAAGTAAGACTCTAAGAAAGAAATCTGAAGTAGCTACTGTCAAGACTCAAACTCGAAACACCTTGCACAATTGCAATGAGTTCATTCAACTCACCATTAGGCTTTTTAAGGTTGATGGCTACCCCTTGCGCTAAATCAGTAGGAGATGATCCCAAAATATAGTCAGACGCTTTTCCGACAAGCTGGATAATATCTTCACTTGGATTAAAGTCAGTAATGATAGCGTAGTCACTCTTACCAGCAGTTGTCCGATTATAGTCATCATAGTAAGCAGAGTAGGTACCAGCAGCGTTTCGCCCTCCAAGGTTGAATCTATCTCTGCCTTCTCCTCCAACCAGGATGTCTATTTCACCTACTCCATAGCTACCACCAGAAGGACCAGTGGGTATGTATCCAGCACCAGTGAGAATATCATCTCCTTTTCCACCTAAAAGGAAATCATTGCCGTTTCCACCATCGAGAATATCATTTCCATTTCCACCATAGAGCAAATCATTACCGCTGCCAGTCTTGTAACTTCCATCGTATAAAATATCATCTCCATTGCCACCAATGAGGGTATCATTGCCAAACCCACCATCTAATTTGTCGTTACCGTCGCCACCATCTAAATAGTCATCACCAGAAAGACCTATAATTTGGTCATTCCCACTTCCACCGAACAGGAAATCCTTACCTAAAGAGCCAAATAGCTGGTCGTTACCTTTGCCCCCATACAAGAAATTTTCGCTGTTTGGGTCTCCTCCGTAACCGGGAGCATATAGTACTTTGCTGAGTCCAGCATATAGAATGTCGTCACCGTCGCCGCCTTCTATGTTGTCATTACCTTGTCCACCTTCTAAAAAGTCGGCACCGACTAGACCGATAAGAACGTCATCTCCTTTATCACCAAAAATTGAATCATTGCTTTGAGTTCCTTTGAGATCATCGTTTCCTGTAGTACCGTAAATAACTGCCATAAAGCTCCTTTTTCAAGAATCAACTTTCAACAATCAGCTCGAGAGTTGTGATTGTTGAGCAATTTTCATTGTTTTGTAAAGAAATATCACACAACTTGTGACACCTCTTATTTGTGCCGCAAAAAGAATGTTTGGTGGTCATCCACAGTGATGGGGAATGACTCAAATTTAACAAGCATTTCAGAACTCGCCTAGCAGCAAACTACCGTGTCGCTATTTTTCTTTGATAGCCATAAAATGTTATCGTAAATGTCATAAAATGCCATCTGCTGATGGGGTGACATACGAGCTACACCAGCATTCCGGGAGCGTGAGTCGCTTCTGAGCGGAGCCGGAGACTCCGAAAGCTCCGCTCAGAAGTAAAATTTGCTCCCTATCTGGCAGTTGAGTTGAAAAGGTGTACCTCAATAAAGATGCAAACTGGTGTAAGAAGCAGACTGCATGAGTGTTGTCACTTGATGCAACAAGGTGCTCTTTTTATCCGCCCTTTCTTGCAAGGCATCAGGCATACTGCTATTTGACACTCCTCGACCTAAAGGTACGAGGATTCTTGCTTCATCCGTCCTCTCTAGGCATCTGAATGCAAGCATTCAGATGCCCCCGGAGCGGATACGTCCACAAGCGTACACGGACTGTCCGACCGCGTTTGAAAGGATTTATTCAATTCTTTTTATTTCTCATTCCCACAACAAGAGCACTCAGCTGAGCATTGTGGATGGTGAAGCAGCGCCGTCTTGGGGAGCCAGTACTGCAGGAGGGTTTCCCTCCGTAGGTAACTGGCGTTGGTTTCCCCCATGAGCGACTGCTGAACCCGAAGGGCGAGCTACCAACGTTGGCTATCTAGGCGTATTACCGCATTGCCATTTATTATTGTACCGTACTTGAGATAATTCGCGCTCCAAAGCCGTCAAACGAAGGATGGGGCTTTAAACCCATCTTTTTGGTAAATCGGGGAGCAGCCTGCTGCCACAATGCCGGGAGCTTCATTTTTTCCTCAGAATCTGTTGGTAAATTTAATTTTGTCCGAAAGTTTGATTATAGAGTTCAGTTACCGCCAGTCAATCGCTCACTTGGCGGTTTTCTTAACTTGTCACGAATGCTGGCGGGACTTATAGCGGTTCTCATGCGGACAAGCGATCGCCACCTTGCGGCAACAGAGCAGCGTTGCAACCTCGCCGCGCTGCCAGAAGCTGATACACTGCTGCCAAGTAGGTGTTGGGTGCCTGTGGTGGGAGCGTTGGCAGCTTGAATCAAGCCACTACGTAAGCAACTTTTGAATGTCTATTTTGTTTGGTGGAATTTTCTCAAAAGTTGACATCATCACTTTTAAATTCTATGTTATCCTCACCTTATAGGATTAAATTCGGTTGTGCAATTTGTTTTTATCTATTACAAGTGTCTCTCCGAATCTAACTCTCTACACTACTATCTGATTCTGGAGATCTTTTATGTCAATTTATGTCGGCAATCTATCATATGAGGTTGAACAAGACGACCTCAAACAGGTCTTTGCAGAGTATGGAACTGTTAAGAGCGTTCAATTACCTACAGACCGGGAAACGGGTCGTGTACGAGGTTTCGCCTTTGTAGAAATGGGAACAGAGGCAGAAGAGTCCGCAGCGATCGAGGCTCTTGACGGTGCTGAGTGGATGGGTCGTAACCTAAAAGTGAACAAAGCTAAGCCCCGCGAAGACAGAGATTCGTTTGGTGGTGGTAGACGAAACAATAGTGGTGGTGGTGGAGGATATTCTCGACGCTACTAAGCTTTGAGATGAGTGTTGGCTCCTTCTCCAATCGTTTCATCCCAAAGAAATAATTGAACTCTCGGGTATTTTGGGCAGATAAGGAGTCTGCCCTTTTTTGCTCGGGTTTTACTGGATTGCTTATATCCAGCTACCAATTAAGTCAATTTAGTAGGAGAGAGAATGACCCAAATAATTGTGGGCGAAAATGAAGGAATTGAATCAGCCTTACGTCGATTTAAGCGAGAAGTTTCCAAAGCGGGAATTTTTCCAGATATGAAGAAACATCGTCACTTTGAAACGCCTCTGGAGAAACACAAGCGTAAAGCAGTTGCGAGACACAGGCAGCAGCGACATAACAGGCGTTTCCGTGACCGGAGTCATTGAAGAGGACACGCTTAACCAGGGACACGGTAAGGTAAGCGAGGCAAGTCTGCAAAAGTGGGAGAGCGACTGCTTGAACAAAGCAACAGGCCCTCACTAGTACAATTCGTCAGAAGGCGTCAGTATCTCTATAGACTCAGTTTTGCCCTCATAAGCATTACATAAATTTTTTGTGATTTTCAGCCTTCTTCTCTTTGGACTACTTTTTTGCTCTCACAAGGATCGGTCACAAAAAAAGCCTCTGGCGCTTACCAGAGGCTCTTACACTGCTCAGTTGCAATGAGGAGCTTTAAACAGCTTTAGTTTTATCTTGGCTTTTGTTTGGCAACAGATCTACATCCAGAAGAGATAAAGCTTATTATGTAATGCTCTATACTTCAGATAGAAAAACACCCTCGGAGAATTGGGGTCTTACTTTACACCTTGTGCTGGGTAAATGCTAAACCAGAAGGGGTAAACAAAACCTATCGGGTAAATCGGCAAGGAAATCCCGCCATTCTATTGCTGGGGTTCTGGTCAGGGCTGTTAATTGTATCTACATATACAAGCTAACTTAAAGTTAACTTATTCTTCCGATAGAAGTTGGCTAAAACAGAGGCATCTATTATACTTATTAATGCTCTTAATTCAAAAGATAGTTAATTATGTGGTTACATTCATAAGCATTTTTTTGTAATCAATTAAAATTCAATATTACTTTCCTTTAGTTATTTCATCATTTTTTAATATTTGTAAGATTGAAAAGATAACTTTTTCACACAATTAACCAATGATAAATTTGCCAAACTAAGTCAGACTTTTGAATTTTTAATTTATTATGTTATCAGCATCTTCTATTTTTAGAAGCTTCTCAATTTTGGTGAGATGTTTTTAACTTGTTTCTGGTGGAATACTTAGCTCTCGTACGGCTATCAGGGAAATAATTAGTAATTCGTCATTCATAATTCGTACTTTATAACTCAATGAGAATGACAAATTAATAATTACGAATTATTTTGAACTCCTACACCTGATACCAACCCTATTTGTCAGATTTTTGCTCAACCTCTGCAAACTTTGTAGTAAGAATTTCAAATGGATGTAAACAAGTTAGAAATTGACCAATTTGTCCAACGCACACACCGAATGTATAGGCGTTTAGCAGATTTGTACGACAATCTAAACACGATGCCTGTCATGCCAGATACGTTACCGCAAGCTCTCGTCGAACTTGGGAGCGCTTCAGAAATAATACATTTGGCTACACAAGAACTCCATCAGCAAAATGAAGAACTCATACAAACACGAAATTTACTGGAAACGGAACGCCAACGCTACCAGGATTTATTCGAGTTTGCACCAGACGGCTATTTGGTAACTGATAGCACGGGCATCATTCAAGAAGCTAACTGTGCTGCTGCTAAATTGTTCAACTACTTACAGCAGTATCTAGTGGGCAAACCAATTATTAACTTCGTGACGTTAGAAGACCGTCAGACCTTTCGTGGCTTCCTTATCCAATTATCCGAATCCAACAAGGTCAAAGAGTTAGTTATACGTATGCAAAAACGCGGCGATGAGTTGTTTGATGCCGCCATGACAGTAGGAGTAGTCCGCAATCAGCAGGGTAAGCCAATAGCACTACGTTGGCTAGTGCGTGACATTACTGAGCGCCAGCAAGTAGAATCAACACTGTTTAAGGATAACTGTGACTTGCGTCAAGACCGCTCTTCGCATAAATATTGCAAAGGAGAAACTATCCTTCTCAACGCGGAAGTGATTTGGTATATTCATGAAGGTTGGGTGAAGCTGAGTACGCTGTGTGAAAAGGGCGAAGAAGTCTTGGTTGGGTTAGCTGGCGAAGGAATGGTTTTTGGTGCCAGTCTGACTGCGCTGCACATTTACCAAGCAACAGCCTTATCCGATGTGGAATTAGTGCCAGTACACCTCGCAGAAATTGCAGCTTTGCCAATGCTTAGCCATACTTTGTTACCGAAAATCAATCGGCGGTTACGGCAAACAGAATCTTTTTTAGCCATTTGTGGAAGACGAAGGGTACAAGATCGGTTTCACCAATTGTTACTGCTTTTAAAACAGGAAATCGGTCAACCAGTGGCAGAGGGAACTCGCCTTTTGGTTCGCCTCACTCATGAAGAGTTTGCCAGCGCCTGCTGCACGACGAGGGTAACTATTACACGACTGATAGGCAAGTTACACAAACAAGGAAAAATTTGTTTTGACTCTAGAAACCATATGATTCTCAAAGATATTCATTAATGGCATTCATGGCATCACTTACAATTTTACGGTTTCTTGATATCTAGCAATTTAATTTTTGTATTTGCAAGCACAGAACAATTTAACAGATGCCCCTTCCTAAAGACAGAAGGAACTGTTAATGACAGAACTTATGTTAGGAAAAAGACAGCAAATGAAGGCAGAAGTGTGAATTCATTAAGTGGGATTAATATTTCATTGTTTATCCTTCATCTGATTGGTAAACTCTTTGGGATAAGATGATGAATTCCAATGATATTAATCCCAATAGCTCATTTGGGAAAGAGCAAATAATGTCAAGAGCTAGTTACGGGGTGACTAATCAACTCTCGGAAAACGTCATCTTGACGACATTAGACGACGTCTATAACTGGGCTAGACTCTCCAGTTTATGGCCGCTGATGTACGGTACGGCTTGCTGCTTTATTGAATTTGCTGCCATGATTGGCTCACGATTTGACTTTGACAGATTTGGTCTCATTCCTCGTGCTAGCCCGCGTCAAGCTGACTTAATTATTTTGGCAGGCACTCTCAACATGAAAATGTCTCAACCGACAATGCGCCTTTACGAGCAGATGCCTGAGCCGAAATACGTGATTGCAATGGGAGCGTGCATGATCACCGGCGGTATGTTCAGCGCCGATTCTTATACTGCTGTTCGCGGAGCTGATAAAATTCTGCCCATAGATGTTTACATACCCGGTTGCCCGCCCCGCCCGGAGGCAATTATGGATGCTATCATCAAGCTTCGCAAAAAAATATCTAATGACTCAATGCAGGAGCGGGGCAAAATTACGCAAACCCATCGCTACTATAGCACTAGGCACAACTTGAAGGTAGGGAATCACATTCTGACTGGTGAATATTTGCGATCGCCTTCTCGCCAGAAGCCACCCGAAGCACTTGCACAAGCAATGGGAATGCCAGTACCTCCCGCTCTTATGACTATGAGAAACGAATCAGAAACAGAGAGCTTAAATTCTAATGATTGAAATTGGTCACTAGAAAAAACGTAACCTGCCTCAAATCCTCTTGCGCTACTGTAAATAGTCTTCCTATAATTTCTCTAAATAAGGGAGATTATAGGAAGACTTTTCTTCATTCACCACCGGCAAATAAATATAGGTGATTGAAGGGAGTTCCAAATTAAAAAATATCCAACTTTTTCTTGTGGGATGGGATTGGGGAGCGTCCTATAAACTGGGCGCTCCGGGATGCCCACCCCACTGTTAGGGGATAATTTATTTGTTGGAAATTCCGAAAACTTATTTCTCTGCTTCAATCAGCTCTGTTGGCTGCCTAACTGGGAACAGGACTCGCATTAGCTGAGCCAGAGGCACAGAGCGCTCCTCCTGAACAAAAAGCAAGGGCAGGAGGGCAACCACTCGTAGGACGGCTGAGAGAACAAACAGCCCCAGCAAGCCACCGCCACCAGCCTGAGTCGCCAGAAAGCTACCAGCGGTGATTCCTATTGCCCCACTCACACCAGCAACCGCCCCCGTGATCGCGAAGTATTTGGACTGATTACCCAGCGGTGCCACTGCCATCATAAGATTGTTGGTACACAAGTCAATTGCCGCCCATGTTCCACCGGTTAGCACGTGCAACAAAGGTAACCAGACCCAAAGGGAAATTGGATCAGCTCCAGTTCCTAGCCAGAACAAAGGTGTCACCCCCACCAAGAATCCCACGAATACCAGGAGTGGGCGATTCCCAATTCGGTCAGCCAGTTTGCCCCACAAAAGCAGCAGCAGCATGTTAGCACCAGTAGAAATACCAGTATAAATAGTGACTACACTGATATTTATCTCCAGGTTATCCAGCATGTAGAGGTTAAAGAAGGGAGCGCTGACGTTAACGGCAAAGCACCATATAGCAATGTAAAATACAAACTTCAAAAAATTGGCGTCTTTGAGGAAGCTAAGATCTATTCCCCCTGACTGCACTTGGGATGTCTCTGAATGGGCGACTTTTAAAAGCTGCGGGTTCACATCGGTCAACCAGAACTGACTGACCAGACTACTTAGCCCAAACACAATTCCTAGAACCAAGACCACACCGTAGCCTTGGAGTGTTCCACCGGGCCAGGTCGATACCGCTAGACCCAGCAGCGGCACACCGATGAGATTCGTCAAGCTCACAAGACTATTGCGAAAGCCAAAATACCGCCCCCGCAACCGCTGTGGGACTAACACAGCCGTCCAGCCCAAAAAGGGAGCACGGCCCAAAGCTTCGATGATATTAGTCACCAAGATAATTCCCAATGTCAACAGCACCACTTGATCCCCAGTGATATTAGAGGTGACTGAGGTGACGAACCAAATGGCTGGCACGAGAATCACCCACAGTAGCCGCGACGGGACGAAAATGCACATCGAATACCAGTTGAAGCTAGGACTTCTGTCTACCAGATACGCTCCCAGCGGTTGGAGCAGATTCACCAACTGAGGAATCGAGGCTAAAAGACCAATTTCCACTGGACCGGCACCCAGCTCCAGCAAGAAATTAGTGAGCAACGCGCTGCCGATGATACTGTAAAAAACCGTAGCGAAGACACTCTCAAAAGTTAACGCCCTGAGGCTTGTCCGAATTTCCGGCTTAGAAATTTTAAAAAGCAGTTTTGGAGTTGGAGGAAGTAGCGTCTCTGTGATTGCCCTATCTTCTGCGATTTCCTGAATAGGGAGAGGACTCGTTTCTACTAATAAGTCATCTTCTGATTGCCTGAACATACTGTATAGCCAATATTTAAAAAGTTAAATCCTGTAATAGCAACTCCTTCCCCTATCAGCATTACTAAGTAAACGCTATAGAGAATTTCATAAATAAGCTGTGACGCATTGAAATTGCTTACTTACTCGTGAAGACAGTCCATAGTAAGTATTAACTATGGACTGCCTCAACAGAAAAAAGTGCAATGTAAACGAGCATCAGCTTATAACCAAAATCTGCCACACAAAAGTCATAATTTTGGTTTCCTACACAATTTCTCAGACAAGCCTATTTCATTCTATGGACGATGACCCGGAAATAAATTTCCGGCACGGACACTTTGCTTTGGTTGGAGGGAACCTCGGTACGCAAGTACCCTCGGTAATAGCCGAAGTCAGTTTTAACAGACGGAATGAAACTCAGAATTTTAGTCTGTTAAAACCAACTTAAGCTAGTTGCTGTAGAACTTGAGTTTCTGGCAAAATCAGGAAGAATGAAATAACCCTTATTTTCGAGGAGTTTTATTATGATAAATATATTTATCAAATAAATCCTATATTACCTAGGATAATATAATTTCAGTTTTCACAAACTCCTTCTTGGGAGTTATTATTTATGTAAAGGAATTCTTAGTTTTCACTGAGAATGGTCGTCTTTGCTACTTTCGACAACACAACACCAGAAGAGTTTTTACGCGTGATTGATATCAGCTTGATGGAGCAGGTATACGATGCAATGGCGTAGCACTACCATTGCAAACGTATCTAAATTAGTCTTGACAAAAACCTTGGTTAATGTATCAACGCAAGAATCAGAATTGATCATTAGAGTTATTTTTCTCCAGTTAAAGCGATCGCCCTACATAGCACTGCGCTGGGGGCGAGCGCCTAAGATTTTGTCAATAAGCAAACATTAATACGATTATTTTGGGCTTTGTTGAAATTGAGACGTTCTTATTGACATTCCGGCGTTTGCCCTGAGTGCTATCCTATCTCAAAAGTGAGGCACGGGGTGCTGCTTCACATATGTTTACAAAAAGAGATTTCTCAGGGTTGGTTACGAGAAAGCACAACGGGATGAAAGCGCGAGCGATCGCGATTCGGGGCAGTGCGGGACGCAATCGCAACCGCAACAGCAGAGCAACAACGGCAATTCCGTCTCTTTGATCGTTGGGTTCAACACTACCCTCGCCACTGGTGCAAGACAAGCTGCCCATACCGCAGGTGTAGATGTGCGAGAATACAACATCATTTACAAAGAGGCTAAAGTTGATGAACGGCACATTTAGTAGGTGGCAAGAATGGCTAACTGTATTAGCCTATGTAGGCTTTACAGTTTTTATCATGTGGTGCGTTTTTGCCACGCAGAAGAAATGAAGCAAGATTTCAAGGAATGCTAGTTATCAATACCCCAGTAACTTGCATAACTGCTGAGCATCGTGGATAGCATGACCATCAGGGTCATTGTTGAAGTATATGTACACGTCAGCTTCCTGTTGAAGAAATAAGCGGATACGGTTCGCCCAAATAGATAGTTCTTCATCACTGTAGCCAACACCATATTGTCCGGTATGCATACGAATATACGTCCAAGGCGCAGTCAGGCGAACATCTAGCGGTACGGTTGGACTAACTGGCAGGCAAAGGGCTGCACCAGCATTTTCGAGTAATTTGTACACTTGTGGAATCAGCCAGCTAGAGTGACGGAATTCAAAAGTAAATCGTTGTTGCGGGTATGTTTGCAGTAACTCCAAAAAGGGCTGAAGACGCTCAAGATTGAGGTGCCAAGTGTGAGGAAACTGGAATAAAATTGGACCAAGCTTTTCTTGCAAGCCTTCTACCCGTTCCATGAGCCGAGATAGCGGCTCTTGGGGGTCTTTCAACTTTTTCATGTGAGTGAGGTAGCGGCTACCTTTGACGGCAAAAAGAAACCCAGATGGTGTTTGCTCACGCCAACTTTCAAACACAGACCGCTCTGGCAAACGGTAGAAAGAAAAGTTAATTTCTACAGTGGAAAAGTGCTGGGCGTAAAATGATAGTTGCTGGTCACTAGGCAAATGTGATGGATAGAAAATGCCCATCCAATGCTTATAAACCCAACCACTTGTACCGATTTGCAGCTTACCCATTCAGTTGTTTGTTGTTACTCTCTTCTTTTGTGAACCACCAAGCCCAAGCGACTAAGAAAACCTGAAAAGGAAGTCGCAACCAAATGAGTGGCGGATCGTGTGGCAATGCTGCAACCTTGATGTTATTAACTGCCTGATAAAGATTAGCGGGAAAAACAGCAATATAAAGTACAACCAGAAGCCATGCTGCATAACGGCTGACACCAGGAATTAATAATCCTACCCCAGCCAAAACTTCCAAAAACCCGCTAGTGTAAACAAATGCCAGATGGTGGGGAAGAAAGTCCGGCACAATCTTCTCAAATCCACCTGGGTGCGTAAAGTGCAAAGCACCAACGACTACCATCCCGATCGCAAGTATGATTTGGAAGACTATTTTGTACTTTTTCATTTTCTAAATCTTTACCTCAGCGCTACAGTTAGCTTGAGATTCAGCTAGATTTTTTAGCCTCAAAAATTGCTGACGCATCATCAATAAATCTCCCCAGGGCAAAAAAGGGCGAATCCATGACCAAAAGATATTTCTGGGATAGCGAATATGCCCTTTGAGAATCAGGCGACAAGTGTTTTCCGTTATTGGCAAAATGACATAACTAGCTGCAATGTTACCAAACATTGTAATAGCTCGTTCGTCATCCATTACTATTGTTAAATGTCGATTTTGTTCAAACTCAACAAGTTTAAAAACACCCATAACTCTTTGGTCAGACGCTAATTTTTCCACACCAGGAAGCAGTTTTTTTGGACTTGGAGGGTCTGATATTGAATCTTGAACAGGAAAAAATATTCTTTCGAGGCGGTCAATCCAGTCATAACTGTAAGACCCAACTTTCAGTTGACATAGCCATCGAAATAAAATCTGAGTTGGTGCTTTCACATTTATAGCTCGGAAATATGCCTCGTCACTATTTTCTATATAGCGATCGCATGGGAACGACATCAGCCTCTCTTCAGCCGTAGACCCCCAAGTGTATGCAATTCCTTGTTTTATATTGACGTTTACCATTAGTTAGAGTTGAGATATCCGTGACGTGCTTTAAGAATTAGCACACAGCTTGGTGCATGTGTGATAGTGTTATCCATCACCATTTGTACCGCTGCATCGAGAGAAACTTTAACTGTTTTTATCGTTTCCGTTCCTTCTGGATTGGCTTCTGTTTTTGTTAACTGCTTTGCCAAAAACATCTGCACAGGACAATGAACAATTGATGTATCTAAATCAACGACACCTAACTCAATCAATTCCGATGCTTTGATTCCAACTTCTTCTTCAATTTCACGTTTCGCTGCCTCAATGTTAGGTTCATCCTCCTCAACTGCACCGCATACAACTTCGATACTATCTTTACCAAGAGCATAGCGAAATTGCCGAACCAGATAGACATAACCATCGTTATCTATCGGTAGAATAGCAACGGCAGGTTTCATTTTAACCGTGGCATACTTACCAGGTTGCCCGTCAGGTCGTAGAACTTCGTCTTCACGGACATGAATAAACGAATCGTGGAATTTCTCGTTAGTTTCTTGTATTGTCCAAGGACCATTTTTTTGTGGCATGATGAGTTTTCTCGCTATTAAGTCACACACAAACAGATAAAGACAGATGTACACAGATAATTCATCTGTCCCTTCGCTTCGCTCAAGGGCAAGGTTTATCTGTGTGCATCTGTGGTTTGATTTTCATAAAATTGACCTTTGCACTCTTGTTTAATGACAAAGACCACTAAAAATCACTCGAGAGCCGGTTTAGTTCGAGCGTAAGAGTTTAAAAACACAACAAAGAGAATTGCAAAGGTAAGGTCAATAACACCTGGAACTAAATAAAATGGGTGAAGCTTGCCTACCAAGGTGTGATAAGCTAGCACAACGAAGACCGAAGATTGCGCTATGATTCCAAGTTTTATGATGCCGTGATTGCGATCAATGTCCTGACCAACCCACCAATAGCCAATCCCGATAACAAAGACCAACGCGAGAAATAGGTGTGAGTATTCAGCATTGATGAGGGGTTTCTCACCAAGCAACTCACGAATCCATTGGTCGGATAACAGCAAAAATACAGATTCGACCCAATTGATTACAGCCTTTAGTTGAAATATATACTTCCATGTCATTTGATTATTTGCAATTGAAAGGCGCTTAGTGTTATCAAGAGTTGATACCATTTTTTATGCTCCTCTAACAAATGATCATGCTGTTTAAGCAAGCGACTGCAATCCCTTATCCTGTAGGTTCTTCTCAATGTGCTGCATTTCCTCGATTGTCTCTCCAGTCACAATCCCGGAAATTTCGGTATAAATTTTTCCGTATTTGACCTTCTCTAAAGCCGACAGGATGATAAAGTCTTTACGATCCAGTTCTGGTTTTAGGGTGACTAGAATTGAGTCCAATGTCCCATCCATGCGGTAGTCGGTGGAATATTTAGCGACCTCCTTTCCAAGGGACAGTAGGGTATGGCGCTGTAAGCACAGCGGAGTTGAGCCATTGATTCGGAAATTGGCATCGATCGCATAAAGCTGTCCGTCTTTATCTTCCAACACGTCGAAGCCAATAAAGCCGAAATAACCGACCTTATGAGCATACTCACCAATGGCGGCAATCATCTCAAAGAATTTGCTCATGTCCGTCTCGCGGTAGTGAATCAGTCCCCCTAAATAGGTGCCCTCCTCTGTGACGAGTTGGCGAGTGGTACCGATGAGCGTTATATCTCCCGTTTTGTTGACATAGAACTGCACGCAGTAGTTCTGCACCGCATTTTTAACGAACTCCGAGACAATAATCGTATCTAGCAGTTTAATATCGAGATACTTCCTGAGTTCTTCTAAGCAGTAGTTCAGATCGCTGGCGTTGTTGATAATGTAAGTGCCTTCTCCTGAAAGTCCGTGGGACGTTTTGATCAAGTACGGGAATTGTTCCGGTAACTGAATGTCTTCGAGACTCTTAGTGTGCAGATTGTAGCTCTCGTATTTCGGACATTGCACCCCTAGCTCGGCTAGCGTCACTTTGTCAAGCAAGCGGTAGTGAGTCTCTGGAGAGACGGCGTGTTTTTCAGGTTTTAGATTATCAAAGGGAAATAGAGTGATGAGTTTGTCAAAGCGATCGCTCTGGCTGAGGTCATCCAGATAAAGCGAGCAGTCTAGCGTCTGCATACTGCTATAGCTGAAGCCAAAATGCTCTCGCCAGTAGTCAATCAGCAACTTTGGCGGCTCAACAATGACAATTCCTGGAATGGCATCACCTAACACAGCCAGATTTTTCCAAGGTTCCTTCTGACAAAGCTTGTTGAAGGGAGTTTTGGTGGCTTCACTACTGCCGTCTTGAATGAAGTATTTTTTTGTGTTGGGGTAAGCCGCCCAACTTGCAGTTGCAGGGTAATTTAAAATGAGCCCATAATGTGCATCAATGATGTCTTGAGCAAACAGATCAGAAAAAGAAGAACCGTGAAAATACTGAAAATCGTATGTTAAGTTCATAGAAAAAATGTTTTCAAGACTCACTTCCGCATCTACCTGACAAACAAGGTATTATTTGCAGAATTTTGATTCCTCTATCTGCAAGCAGAAACGATACGTGAAAAATTTCGCACTAATTTCAGTAAGATTTAGCGGTCTCTTGCATTAGTTTTAATTGGTTTGGTATCATCAAAACCCTGTAGAGACGTTGCATGCAACGTCTCTACAACCTACCAGAATTAATGCGACAAAGCACTAGCTTCTTTTTTAGTAAACACAGCTGGCTTGTCCAGCTCCGTGGTCATATAACCACAAGCCATGTGCGACGAATTATACGCCCAGCCAACCCGTCCCTGATGGTCTAAGAGAATACACCCAGCCTCTCCTGTAACCTTAGATTTCAAAGTGTCGATCGCCATCTGCGCTGCTTCGTCTGGATGCCTGTCTCCACCTAGGAAATCGATCGCAGTTTTCGCCAGAACCACCGGGATAATCGACTCGCCATCACCCGTTGTTGAGCAAGCCCCCAGTTTCCCATCAGCATACAAGCCACTGCCAATAACCGCACTGTCGCCAACGCGACCGGCTAGCTGACCCGTGGTGCCCCCTGTTGAGGTTCCAGCTGCTAAGATACCGTTAGCATCTAGAGCCACACAACCGACGGTGTTGGGGCGATCCAGAACTTCCTGCTCCTCCTTCCACTCGTGCCACTGCTCATCGGCAATCAAGTCTTCTTTTTTACACATTTCGAGTCCGTTCTCTGCGGCAAAGCGTTCGGCACTGCGTGCGACTAGGAACCGGGGTTTTTCATCCATAATCTTCCGCGCCACCGAGATCGGATGACGTACACCCTGAACTGCTGCCACTGCCCCCCAACCTAAGGTAGCGCCCTCCATGATTGCCGCGTCTAACTCGACCTCCCCTTCGCTATTGAGAGTCGCGCCCAGACTGGCGTTAAACGTCTGGTCAGCTTCTAGAACGCGGATGGCTGCCTCAACGGCTTCTGCAGCAGTGCCTCCCTTAGTCAGCACTGCCCAACCTGCCTCTACTGCTGCCAAGCACCCAGCTTTGTTGGCTGCAACCTTATCCTCTGAAATGGTTTTTGCTCCACCGTGAACAATAATAGCTAGTGTCATAAATTTCCTTCTTTTCCTATGAACCTTTGACCAAGCTAAGGGTGTAGGGGTCTAGGGTGTAAGGGTGTAAGGGGAAAAAGAGGGAATTGTATTTTTGTACACCCTGCCCCGAAACCGTTTGGATCCAAGCTCCCACCAATCACCCCCTTACACCCCTATTCCCTTACCCCCTTACACCCCTAATTTTTGACTGAAATTGCTTCAACGGGTTGATCAATCACCGAAAAAATGGGTCTCTGTTGCCCCGTCCTTCTAGGACGGCTTTTTTAAACGTGCTAGGTCTTTAATAAAATCTCGAATAACTTCTGAGATTTGCATATCCGTTGATTCAGCATACTCTTTCAATATTTCAAACTCTTTTTCAGACAATCGAACTCTCAGCATTTTTTCTCTTGGCATATACACAACGTAGCAATAATAGTGCTACTATAATGATATGCCGAAATTGCGAAAGGCACTGTAGTAGCCACGCAGAAAGGGTCTCGCAGTAGGCAAGTATCGGAGCTAGATACGCAAACCGTGGTTAATAGGGGTGTCCGGGAATTGCCCCGGTTGTAGAAGCAACATCCGCGGTGGTGTTGAGTAAGCCATCCCTGAGGTTCAAGAGCTAGTGTTGCAAGACCTGTTTAGGAATTCAACCGCTAGTTTCTTAGGGCTACTGAAAATTCTCGCTCTGAACGTGGGACAAAGGCGAAAGCCTCCGCGCTTCAGCCGGGGGTAAGCTTACTTGCAGTAATCGCTGTCGTAAAGTTTCTAAGCCTAGGCGTTGAGTCGCTGAAATAAACACCGCTTCGGGGTACTTTTGCCCAGCCAAAGCCAGATTTTCGCTATCTACTTGATCAACTTTGTTAAAAGCAATCAAAGTAGGACCAGAAAGAGTTGGCATTTCTGCAAGCACTTCCTCCACACTCGCAATGTGGCTTTCCCAAGCTGGATGGGACAAATCAACAACATGAAGCAACACATCTGCTTCAGTGACTTCCTCTAGGGTGGCGCGGAACGCATCCACTAGCGGTGGCGGGAGTTCGTGAATAAACCCTACGGTATCTGTCAGCAGAATTGTCCGACGTTCCTGAGTTTCTGGTTCTGTAATGACCAGCTTTCGCGTTGTCGGGTCGAGGGTGGCAAAGAGTTGATCCGCCGTATAAACTTCTGCGTGGGTTAACACATTCAGCAAAGTGGACTTACCTGCATTGGTGTAACCGACTAAGGCGACAGCAGGAATTTCTTGCTGTTGTCGCTGTTGTCTGATGCGGGCGCGATGTGCTTGTAATTGGTTGACTTCCTGCTGAAGTTGGGCAATCCGCCGCTGAATGGCTCGCCGTTCCGTCTCTAGTTTGGTTTCACCAGGTCCTCGTGTCCCAATTCCGCCTCCTAGCCTGGACATTTCCCGACCTTGACCGCGCAAGCGAGGCAGCATATATTCTAATTGCGCCAGTTCTACCTGCAATTTACCTGCTTGCGATTGAGCGCGTTGAGCGAAGATATCCAAAATAACTTCGGTTCGGTCTACAACTCGGATGCCAATCTCGTTTTCCAAGTTGCGGGCTTGAGACGGAGAAATATCTCGGTCAAAGACAATTAAATTAGCTCCCAGTTTCTGAGCTTGAAGGGCAATTTCCTCAATTTTTCCCTGCCCGACAACTGTTTGGGGATGCGGACTACTTCGCTTTTGTTGCACTGTGTCTGCTACAGTTCCGCCAGCAGTTTCTACCAAGCGTGTTAGTTCTTGCAGTCCATCTTCAAACCGCTGCTGAGAAATGTCATCTGTCTTCAATCCCACCAACAGCACTTTGTCCTGGTCAGATACAATGTTCTGGAATGGCATTCCATCGCCAGATTCAGAAATCTCCCGCTCCCATTCATCAACTAAGTCGTCAAAATCTTGCTCAGTTAAGTCATCTAAACTCAGGGGAGGAGAAATCACCCAAGGCTTTTGTGGATCGGGGACAATGTGAGCTAAGAAAGCTTCTTTAACATCAACCGTAGCTTCTTTGCCCCGCCTTCCATCTTTGCCGTCAGCCACAGTTAGCACCACAAGAGCATCTAACCGCTGGCGTGCCATTGCAATCAGCGCTGCTTCATCAGGTGGCACTGATTTCAATTGAGTAGCAACGCAGTGAATCCCGCTCAAGCGTTCCGCACTATGCCGAGGTAGCTGTTCGCGGGGAATTTGAGTTTGACTCGGCGTTCCGACTGCGACTCGGATCACCTGCCCGCGTCTATTAATATAGCTGCACACGGGTTGATGGATTTCTGTACTGATTGCTGCTAAAGCTTGGGCGAATTCTGGCGTAGTTGGGCTATATGAGGGTTGTCGTTGTTCGTAAAGTTGTTGCAGTTTTTTGATTTGGCTAGATTTTAATCCTTGAACATTGCCATAAATAGTTTCCATAAAATTGTTTTTGAATCCGGTCATCTTATATTTAGCGTTTTGCCTTTTTTACTTAATCTTTCTCTAGATGTAGGTATAGCTAATCGTTACTTTGGCATGAGAACGTAGCTTAAAAATCATCTATTTATCTATCTATTAGGGTATTTAAATATAAAAAATGCGTCTGTAAACCGCATAATTGTAGTTTTTTTATACTCTACATTTGTTTTGTAGACAGTGGTTTGAATGTTTGAGAAAAAAAATGTGTTATTAATTACAAATTAACTTAACATTATTCCATTCATTTGGTAGAAGTCGGATTAACAACAATAGTTGTATTGTGGTCATTAAGTAAATTTTTATTAAACAAACTTGACGCCAAAGTTGGTTTAGGAGCAGGAAGTATGCAATTTCAAATTGAATGTAACACCTTAAAAAATAACCAAATGTGCTTAATATGCAATCAGCTGTTTCAGACAAGGGAAGCGAGATTAATTGTGTGCAGCGACCAGGGTGATGGCTTTGGTGATGTTTGTCCTGAGTGCATAGCTAGGGGTGCTCATTGGATCAAAAGCCAACTCCAAGAGTTTAGCCGCAACTTTAGTGAAGTTTAGTGGCTGAAATTGGGGCAGGCACTATTCCAACAAAAAAAAGTAGCAATTTCTCGCCTTTTACCTAATTAATAACTGTTTTGGTGGTATTTTGACAGTAATTGCTCATTGGGAATCGCTGCCATATGATTTTCTAACAAATTTCAGTCCAAAAAATTATAAAAGACATAACCCCCAGCCCCAGTTCCCTTATAGGGAAGGGGAGAAATTCCCCTCCCGCTAACAAAAATCTTGCGCTTCCCTCTCCTACAACGAGAGGGTTAAAAAGAGGTGGGGAGAAGTTAGGGCAGAGGTCAGTCCATATTGTATTTAAGCGGAAACCGCTATATTTCAACAAATATGCCCCTAAAATAGTAGATAGGGGGCAGTTGTTTTATATTTAGCAGGAAAAGTAAAAAAAAGCAAAATTTTAACCTGAAACATTTGCCCAAGGTGTGCCATAATGTCACGAGCCGGAAGCCAATACTTAATGGAACGACTCCAATAGCCTTGGGGACGATCGCTATCGTTTGCTTACTGCAGCTCCATCCTTAGGCATTTGTTACCAGGGGATAGTGTGGTTTGAGGTGAGTGATGAAGTTTAGGTAATTTTACAGGCAAAATTCCTGGAATGTTTGGTAATAGGCGAGTAGTTACAAATAGTTTCTTTCGCAAAGTTAGGAATAGGTTTCAATGAACTTGTTAGAGTTAAATAATCATGCGGTTGAACTAACCTCTAATGCCGATAAAAAGATGAGTTTGAGCTTAAAAGAAACGGCATACCCGCGTCCGCAGTTCCAGCGAATCTCTTCCGGAGACGCTGAGCGAACGAATTGGCAAAGTCTCAACGGTCTGTGGAAGTTCGCATTTGATGATCAAGGCACATGCGTTCAACCCAGCGACGTTAAGCAATGGAGTCATGATATAGAAGTTCCGTTTGCTCCGGAATCTGCCAAAAGTGGTATAGGTGACACGGGATTTCACCCAAATTGCTGGTACGAGAGGGAATTTGAAACGCCACCAGGCGAGGGCAGGTTGCTGCTGCACTTTGGGGCGGTGGACTATCGCGCCCGTGTCTGGGTTAATGACCTATACATAGCTGAGCATGAAGGCGGACATACCGCTTTCACCCTCGATATTACCCATGTCTTGAATGACAGTGGCACAACGAAAGTGACAGTCTGGGCGCAGGACGATCCTCAGGATCTCGCCAAGCCTCGTGGTAAGCAGGATTGGCAGCTTGAGCCGCACGGTATTTGGTATCCTCGCACCAGCGGTATTTGGCAGACAGTCTGGGTTGAGCGCGTGGGTACGAGTTATATAGATCACATCCGCTGGACTCCCGACTTCGAGCGGTGGGAAATTGGTTGTTACGCCGCGCTTGCGGGTAATGTGCCTGCTTCGGGCGTACAAATAAAGGTGAAACTGAGCGTTGGCGATCGCGAAGCGGGTGCGGAGCACCATCGCGTCCTGGTGAACGATGCCTATGAAGTGTTCAACGGGGAGATTAGCCGCCGCCTCGCCCTTTCCGACCCAGGAATCGACGACTACCGGAACGAATTGCTGTGGAGTCCTGAAAAGCCGACGCTCATCAATGCTGATATAGAACTTTGGTATAAAGACGAACTCCTGGATAAAGTTAAAACTTATACGGCAATGCGGACTGTGAGTATACAGCGCGATCGCTTTATGCTCAACGGTCGTCCTTACTATTTGCGGCTGGTTCTCGACCAAGGCTACTGGGCGGATAGCCTCATGACTGCACCCGATGATGACGCGTTGCGGCGCGATGTGGAACTAGCCAAAGCAATGGGCTTTAACGGTGTACGTAAGCACCAAAAAATTGAAGACCCCCGCTTTTTATATTGGGCAGACGTGCTGGGGCTGTTAGTATGGGAGGAGATGCCCAGTGCATATCGCTTCTCGCCTAAAGCGGTGGAGCGCATGACCAAAGAGTGGACAGAGGTGATCAAGCGGGATGTCAACCACCCCTGTATTGTGGCTTGGGTGCCGTTTAATGAATCTTGGGGAGTTCCGAATCTGGTCGAAACAAAGGCTCACCAGAACTACGTTTTAGCAATGTATCACTTGACCAAGACGCTCGATCCGACTCGCCCAGTGATTGGTAACGATGGCTGGGAAAGTACAGATACGGACATTCTGGCTATCCATGACTACGACACCAATCCCCTGCACTTGGCTCATCGTTATGGAGCTGAAGTCAAGCTATCAGATTTGTTTGATCGTAAGCGTCCCGGAGGGCGCATCCTCACACTCGACAACTATCCTCACCAGGGACAGCCAGTGATGCTGACCGAGTTTGGCGGTATCGCCTATGCCCCAGAGGACAAGCCCGATTCTAACAAAATTTGGGGATATGAGCGCAGCTGGAATATCTCCGAGCTACAAATGAAATACGCTGCCCTACTGGAAACTATCAATAATATTGAGATATTCAGCGGGTTTTGTTACACGCAGTTAACGGATACGTTCCAAGAAGCTAACGGGTTGTTGTACGCTGATCGCACGCCGAAATTTCCTATTGAGGCGATTCGCGCAGCGACCCTTTCAGGAGAAGGATTATGTACTCCCACACACTGTTAAAGCCAGATGGTCGCCCACTGACTTTATATAGTCGATACCCTATAGCCGAAAATATTACAGCCACTAGTCCTAGCAACGAGCCAGTACAGGCAAATCCGCACCTGCGCTGGCACCCCTTGCGGGGCGAATGGGTGGCTTATGCTTCTCACCGTCAAGGGCGGACTTTCATGCCGCCCCCAGAGTATAACCCCCTCGCACCGACCAGCAACCCGCAGTTTCCAACTGAACTACCGCAAGGTAAGTATGATGTGGCGGTGTTCGAGAACCGCTTTCCGTCGATGACGGTAGCTGCTCACGATCCGCCTGCTAGCATCGTGGATACCATGCCAGCCAATGGAGCATGTGAGGTAGTGGTTTTTACCCAAGACCCGCAAGCGTCCCTGAGTTCCCTGGAACTGGATCACCTGGAGTTGCTGTTGGAAGTGTGGGGCGATCGCACTCGCGTCATCGGTGAAAATCACCACATACAGTATGTACTGCCGTTTGAAAACAAAGGCGTGGAGGTAGGTGTGACTCTGCACCATCCCCACGGGCAAATTTATGCATATCCTTTTGTACCGCCTGTTCCAGCACGGATGTTAGAGCAACAGCGGCAATTTTACCAGCAACAGGGGCGCGGGTTGCTGGAAGATTTGATCCAAAAGGAGATTGCTGACAACAAACGGATTATTTATCAGGATGAGGAAGCGATCGCATTCGTCCCGGTGTGCGCTCGTTACCCATATGAAGTTTGGATTGCGCCAATTAAGCCTGTTAGCACTTTTATGGATCTTACCCCAAAGCAACGCCAGGGACTTGCCAGGGCGTTAAAAACCGTCACCCTTAAGTATGACGGTTTATGGAATCGCCCGTTTCCTTACTTGATGGCTTGGTTCCAAGCACCAACTGACGGTGAAGCGCATCCCGAAGCCCATTTACATGCTCAGTTTTATCCTCCCTATCGGACAAGCGAAAGGCTTAAGTATCTGGCGGGAACGGAACTTGCAGCAGGGATGTTTGCCAATGATGCTTTACCAGAGGAAAAGGCGAAGGAGTTACAGGCGGTGGTGGTCGATAAATTTCTTACAAAAATCTGCTCTTAACGAACCGCCAAGACGCATTAGACGCGCAGCGGCGTGCCGCAGGCTAGAGCGAAAAGAAAGGAGAAAAACAGAGTTCTCACGTTCAAGACTTACGCAAAATACCTCTCAAACTCTGATTCTTTGGTGTCAACGGACACTTTCCAAGGGCGGGGGAAACCCCTGCACGGAAGTGTCCTCCTCTGCGCCCTCTGCGGTTCGTTGTATCATGTCCGCTGAAAGTAGGTTGGGTTCCACCTTAAATGCGGCAAGGGGGCGGACGCCTGAACCTGAAAGGTCAGCGTCTGGGGAATTGCCGCCAAACAAACAATTGAGCGACAGCGAATCCATTGATTCAGGATGCATATTCATATCCATCAGCCCTATGAATAGTTTTTAAATATTTCGGATGCACGTCGAAATTTTTCCCTCCCGTAGTTAACTTGAAGCTTGGCTTGAATCGAATAGCGATTCGACCCGTATAAGTTCCTGCATACTTTCCAGTTAGGATATCCGCCTTGACTAAATCACCTGTCTGAAAACCCATGAAAAACTTTTGAGATGGGGCATGACGAATCACAAAACCGTAGCGGTCAGTACCGCAGCGCTGTCTTTTTCCATGCCCTTTGGCTTTAATAACTAAAGGTTTGACGCCATTAATAAGGAGTTTTTCAGGAGTTGATGCTCCAACACAAGCTGCGTCAGTCCAGTGGTGTTTCTCAATTCCTCTGGTTTTACGGTTAAACTTCGTTCGACCTCCTGAACCAACCTCTACAGGCAAACCCGTACATTGAAGGCGTTTGTACAATTCCCAACGAGTAGCATTGACCGCAGTAGCATCCTTAAGAGGTGCTTTTGCTTGAGCTAACACTCGCTTAAGAACGTCAGGTTTCTTTTTCAAAAACTCTTCAACAGGCTTGTTCCCTTTAGCTTGATTGCAGGAATGACAGCTTAAGCAGAGATTACTGACTCTATTAGAGCCGCCCTTGCTTTTGGCTAGGATATGCTCAATCTCGAATGGAACATTCTCAGCACCGCAGTAAGCACATTTCCTGTCCCATTTTTGAAGTAGGTACTCCTTAACCTCAAAACCGAATAGCTCACCGCGCTGATACTCTACGCCGTTAATCTCAGGGCTTTGCATTTGTTGTAAATCAAATCGAACTAATTCCTGAGAAATTGCGGCAACTGGGCAAAGTCTTCTGATTCGCCTCACCCAAGTTTCAATATTGGCAAGCCGACTTTCAAGAGATGGTGGTAGCCACCCGCTTTTACGGGTTCTATTTAAGAAGCGAGGTTTGCGGTAACGGGTTTTACGGTTACGACGACCTCTTCGTAATGCCCTTCGAGACTCAAGGGAATCTTTGATTTGCTGCCCTCGGTGAGAAACTTCTAAGGCGTTTGTTACTCGCCCCGTTTCTTCTTGAACAATTGCAAATCCGCTAACCTTGCTACCAGGGTCAATTTTGATTCGATGTGGATGTGTGACTGACCCTTCAGTCGTTCTGTCCTGTAACACAATGGTGAACGGATAGCGCCTGTATACCTTAGCTCTCCTTTTTTGTAGTAGTTCTCTTGCCCTTGCAGGATGCGTCGGGTCAAGAGGTTGTAGGTTTTTATCAAGAACGAAAACGCGCATTACTGCTGCCTCTCATTTCTGGTTAAGTTTGCCTCGACGGTGTTAAGACTCGGTACTTTCTGGGTAACACTGGCTTTCCCTTAATGACCTGTTTAGTTACCCAGTTGTAGAGCAAGGAACTGGCACGCATTCCTTGGTACGAACGTTAACTCTTGGTCTTAACGGCTGCTAGTACAACTAGCCGTCTGGTCAACAGGCTAAATTCTGCGCCCACACTGTACCCGTAGGGTCAGTGTGCGGTAGTTGACTACATTTCAACGCCAGGTACCTGAAGTTGGGAAACCCGATCACAGCACTGGCTCCCCAACCTACAGGGAGAAATTTTATTAGAAGTAATCATCCGGACTTGATATTATTCGTGACAGAGTCCTAATATTTTAAGCCGTCTCCACAAACACACCACTCCGTGCAAATTCTTCCTCCTCAGGGGTGAAGTGTGGAGCTTTATCCACAAGGCTCGGGTCAAAGTAGTAGGTTTCTTGCAAGAATTCTCCATTGATCACAGCTTCCTCCAAGTCCTTGATGTAATCTTGTGCAATTAGGCATACCTCCTTAATCCCTTCTTCATCACCCTTTTCCAACAGCTTTTGCAAGGTTGCTCTCACCCCAGACAGCCGTGAAGCCGGCTTCAGCGTACCATAGAGGTGATAGATGCGATCGGTTGCAATGCTGATGTGTTTGAGTGCTTTAGCTCGTACCAACTCAGAGTCAAGGCTAGGCCAATAGCGGGTGGTGTAAAACGCTTTCTCATCCTTGTGATACCACTCCTCTGAGCGAGCAATCGATGAGGAAACAGTATTGTGCAGCTTCCAGAAGAATAAGCGCAAGGAGGGACCATCCACCACAGTAGACAGTTTGGCATCCATGGATACCTCAAAGTTAGTGAGTTGTGGATCACGCCCAAGCACGAGGTACTCGACTGGGTACATTTCCACCTCCTTGTTCTGCACGACGTACATGTTGAGGTGGTGGCGACAGTAGGGGCAGGGGTACATCGTGGCGAACAGTTGGAAGAACTGCTTGAAAACTGCCACCAAGGTTTTCTGGTCCTGAGGTGTCTTGGTGGAAACGATCTCAGCAGTGGTGTGGAAGAAGCGCCACACAGCCGGACCAATGTAGTAGGGGAAGCTCACGCGCATCTGCGAGTCCTTAACATCACTCCGCCCTAGATATATATCGATGAATGCCACATAATGTGAAAGTGCGCCTGAATCACGCCCAAACTCTTGGCGTTCGCGCCGTTTCTGCACTCCGTTCAGGTAGTAGTGTGTGAGACGCCATGCCTGCTTGAGCATGAGTTGCTGAGAGGGAGTGCATTTTGGAAAGTACTCTGCAACATCTGCCCCATAGCGGTCAAACTCCCCTGAGTTTTTGGTGGATTCATACCACTGACTCAAAGCAGCTTCGTCTGGCACTGTGTTGCTCTGGATGTCTGCTGCGGTGCTAACACTGAAGGCAGCTAGCAGCTTGGGCATAAAGTCCTCATACCAATATGCCACTGGCATCATCGCGCCATCGACTTCCTCTGATGCGTTGTTGAGGATGACACGGTTCCACTTCTTGAGGTACTCTTTTGGATCTCCCTCGGATTGAGGTGTTTCTGGAGCTAACTCCTCATTGAGCTCCATCTTCCTTAGTCGGTTGAGTTCGTTAATTGCCAGCACACCCTCCGCGATGTCACGCAAGCTGAGACTTTTTTTCTTGATTGTGATTGCAAATTCGACACCCGCTGCAAACTTCTCCTTGACAGTGGCGGACTTACCACGCGCCTCCAATATGGCTTTCTCCTCTGCCAACATCTCTTTTGTCTTTTCCACTGTCTTCCAGTTCTGGATGCGATTTTCTAGTCGGGCATACTCATCCTCGATTGATTTCACTACGGCATCCAGCACGCGGTGACAAGCTGGTTCCACCACACCTAAGCCTTTGTACAGTGCGATCGCCTTCTGCACAAACTGCACAAAGTCAGTTATTCTGTATGGCAAGCTTCTTACGCGCAGGTGTGTTTCATGGTTGGCGGAGAAACTTTCGCGAAAGCAGCGGTAAGCTGCTCCTTGTAGCAAACGGAACAGACCAATTTGCATCTGTAGGCGGGAGGTACCGCGCGTCTTCTCGCTTTGTGGGTGTTGGGCGAGTAGTTCTTTTAGCCGTGCTACCTCTGCATCTATCTCGGTGGGTGCTTCCTGTGGAACGGCTTCAGTGGTGACTGGATCTGTATGAGCTGTATGATCAGTGTCAACCGTTGTGCTATTTAAAGTTGCGCTTGTCTCTAACGAACTGCTGACGGCAATTGGTGAGTCTTTATAGCCCGTTGTTGTCTCTGAGTCCGGCACCAGTTTACAGAACTCCTCGAAGTCAATTGAGGCATCGCCATCGTGATCGACTTCTTTGATGATCTCATCGAGTTCTTCGTCCGTTAGCCCAAATTGCCTCATCACCGCCTGCATCTCGTCTGCGGTGATTTGACCGCTGCCGTTTTCATCAAACACACTGAAGGCAAGCTTGAGACGGCTTTTGCGATCGCCTTGCCTGGATACCATCAGCGCTTTAAACTCTTCAAAATCGATACTGCCCGACAAGTCAACATCCACCTCTTTGATCATGTCGCGCAGTTCGGTGTCGTTAGGACTCTGTCCCAATGAACGCATTATCTGCCCCAATTCCTCTGCTGAAATGGCACCGCTGCCATCCTCATCAAATACTTTGAACGCTTCCCACAGCTTCTCGACTTCCTGCTCACTGAGAGTGTTTTTTTCAAAGTCTACAGATGTCATCGGTAAATCCACCATATTCTTTGGTCAGATTTTATCATGAAGTTCAGCTAGAAGTTAGGGATGGAGAAAACTCAGTGAACTACCCAACACCGACCCTAACGTCTGTCGGTGTGGGCTTCTGACTTCATTGACCGTTGCCCCTTGCCCTTACGGGTAGGTGGTCTTACACAGCCTCCATCAGCAAGAACGGGGTTCCCTCCGTCCATAGATAATATCCGAATTCCTTCTTTCCTTATGTTTAGGGCTGCATTGCCGTCACGGTCATGACTCGTAAAGCATGATGGACAATTCCATTCACGGATATCGAGCGTTAACTCATCAACAACGTGACCGCAGCACGAACAAGTTTTTGAACTAGGGAAGAATCTTCCTATTTCTACAAGTCGTCCCTCTTTACGCTTCAACTTATAGTCAAGAAAGTTGATGAACATTCCCCAACCTACATCAGATATCGACTTTGACAGCTTCCGGTTCCGTACCAGTCCCTTCACATTGAGATTTTCTACAATGATGATTTGGCTTTCATCTACCAGTTTCCTACTTAGTTTGTGTAGGAAGTCCTGACGGGAATTTGATACTCGTTCATGAACAAGAGCTACTAGTTTTCTGTATTTGTTTCTTGAATTACTACCTTTAACTTTACGAGCAAACTTTTTCTGTTTCCTAGCTAGATTCTTCTCATGGCGCTTCAGGTGTTTCGGATTTGAATGCTTGGTAACTTCCTTGCCATCATGAACAATAGCGAAATCTTTGATACCCAAATCAATACCAAGTGTTTTATCGCCGCTATGTTGACCTGTGTCACCGTCAATCTCAAGCAAGATCGAAGCAAAGTACTTATCTGTAGGAGTCTTGCTTATAGTGACAGTCTTAAGTTTCCCAAAGATTGGTGAGTCCAGCCCTGAAGGAGGGTTTCCCGACCTAGGGGACTGGCGAACCCGTAAGGGTCTATGAAAAACTGCCTTAACAATACCAATTTTAGGAATTTCCAAACAATCACCTACAACCTTTACGTTTTGGGGGTATTGAATTGATTGTTTATGGTGTTTCGCTTTAAATCTAGGAAACTTAGCGCGTCCCTCAAAAAAGTTAGTGTAAGCCTTGTTCAAGTTGATTGCTACGCATTGCAAAACAGCAGAATAACAATCTTCTTTTAACCAAGGATGCTCTAGCTTTAGTTGGGGCAAGTAAGCTTTGTAGACACTTAATTTCAGAGATTTTCCAGTTTCTTGATAGTGTTGAATGCAAGCATTGAGTGCATAATTCCAATACCACCTTGCGCAACCAAATGATTTGGCTAGAGCTATTTCTTGCTCGGTTGTTGGATATAGTCTGACTTTGACTGCTTTCAACACTTTTAATCACCTTCTTGTTATCTGCTAGTATAACAAATGTAGGTAATTCGTAGGTACATATATGAAGACAGAATGGTTTAAGATGCGAATGAGTGAACGCAGATTGAATAAGTTACGGCTATATGCCGCAATCAAAGATACGACAATGACTCACGTTATTGAAGACCTCATTGACTCGTTAAAAATCCCGGAAAGTGACATTTTGGGCACTGTCCCCACTCCCTCATCAACCGACGGTTGATATTGGTCGGAGGACGTACCCAAAATGTCCGGCTATTCATCCCAACACTGACCTGAGTACAGGTACAGTGTGGGGCTTCTAGCCGTTTAAGCTAAATCATTCTTGCATACCTGCATACAGCAGTCGCACAATTGACACTCCCCGGTCTAAAGACACAGGGATTCTACACTCTACGTCGCCACTTGCTCAACCAGGCTTGCGCCCTTCGGGTTCGCCAGTTCCCTAGGTCGGGAGACCCTCCTTCAGGACTGGTCTCACCAACAAGAGTAGAGGTTGCGACTCCTGTAGCGTTACTTCGGGATTGCCCATCCCTAGCTTTTGCAAGATTCAGAATATTTATTGCTGCGTTCACATCTCTCTGAAGGTGACATCCACAATTACATTTATGAGTACGAGTTGAAAGAGATTTTTTCACAATTGCTCCACAATCCGAACACTTTTGAGATGTCATTCGAGGATTGACAGCTACAACTTGAGTATTGAACTTAACAGCAAAATATTCTAGCCAACGACGAAACAGAGTCCAAGCCACATCATTAATGGACTTGGCTAAACAGTAGTTTCGTACCATGCCTTTCACATTTAAATCTTCATAGGCGACTAAGCTGTTAAGCTTGCATAAGGTTCGCGCCAGTTTCTTGGAATGCTCTGTCCTTTGCCTACTTACTCTTAAATGTTTCTTGGCATATCTGAGTCTAGCTATTCGTCGTTGGTTTTTACCTTTCTCCTTTTTGTAAATTTGACGTTGAGCGTGTTTAATAGCTTTTTCGGCTTGTCTAAGGAAACGGGGATTCTCCTCGTGATGCCCGTTGGAATCAGAGTAGAAAAACTCTAACCCAACATCAAGACCGATTTCACCATCAGCCGTTCTGGATTCAGATTTTACCTCGATATCAATTGCAAACTGGCAATAGTAACCGTCAGCCTTACGGACTAGTCGAACTCGTTTGATTGACTTCACAGGGTAGGTGTGAATATCCCACTTCCCGGTGGAGCTTGACTTCTCCGATACCTTTTTTATCAGTAAAGGTGATGCGTCGTTTTGTGGGATGTAGTGACCAGCCACTGGTCTTATACTCAACCGAACGGTTATCTTTCTGAAAGCGAGGAAAGCCTTTCTTCCCAGGCTTCTTAGACTTGCAGTTACCGTAAAATCTATCAATAGCTGACCACGCTCTTTCAGTCGCAGATTGACAAGCCATTGAGTTTAATTCTTCTACAAATTTGAATTCTTTACGCAGTGCTGTCGAGTAGTTATTTAAGGTTATCCTGTTAATCTTTGCTTCTCGTGGTGCATCCATCCAATATCTAATAGCTTTGTTACGGATGAATTGAGTAGTTCTAATAGCCTCATCGATAGCTCGATACTGCTGTTTCTTGCCCTTCACCTTGTACTCTAAAACCAGCACTGGGCTCTTCACCTCCTTAATTTAATCAACGGAATTTATGCTAACATTATTGTGTTCGCAATACATGTACAAAATGGCAAAAAAAGATTTACATATTCGGATTACTGAACGCAGAATCAATAAGCTACGTTTATTAGCAGTCGAAAAAGATAAAACAATTACTCAAATTATTGAAGATTTGATTGATACCTTGCCTGAGCCAAAAAATCAAAGCCCCTAAAGGGGCTAACCGCTCGCCTGCATCCACCGCCTGAAGTACAGATGAGTCTCTGCGCCGTGCTACGAGCCTCATCCTCGGTGGTTTTGGCTCGCTTGATTTTTTGTAAGATGATCTAAAAACCGTTACATAACACCTACCCAAAGTTACCCACAGTTGGACTTTTTTATACTATGACTCAAGAGCAATGGACGGCGGTCGATCGCTACATCACCGATTTGCTTGTACCGCCCGACCCTGCGCTGGATGCGGCGCTCCAAGCCAGTGCTGCGGCAGGTTTGCCACCGCACGACGTTTCGCCAAACCAGGGCAAGCTGCTGCTGCTGTTGGCGCAGATCCAGGGGGCGCGCACGATCCTGGAGATAGGCACGCTGGGCGGCTACAGCACGATCTGGCTCGCGCGATCGCTCCCCGCCGACGGTCGCCTGATCACGCTGGAAGCTGACCCAAAGCACGCCGAAGTTGCCCGCGCCAACATCGCGCGCGCCGGTCTGTCTGACGTCGTTGAAGTGCGCCTCGGACGGGCGCTGGATACGCTGCCGCAGCTTGCCGGTGAGGGTCACGGTCCATTTGACCTGATCTTCATCGACGCCGACAAGGCAAGCAATCCGGATTACTTCGCGTGGGCGCTCAAGCTCTCCCGTCGCGGCAGCCTGATTATCGCCGATAATGTTGTGCGCAACGGAGCGGTGGTCGATGCCGCCAGCAGCGATCCGAGCGTCCAGGGAGTGCGGCGCTTCAACGAACTGCTCGCCGACTCACCGCGCGTAAGCGCCACGGCGATCCAGACAGTGGGCAGCAAAGGGTACGACGGCTTCGCGATCGCGATCGTCACTGCTGACCAGTAGGTGTTGTCTAGGTACTTCACGAATTGACGATCACAAGGGGCTAGTGTCAAGAAGCACGCCTTTTCACGTCGCGCTCCGTAACACTACTGGGTCAACTAAGAGTGAGCGTGCATATTTTTTTCTTGGGTTTGCTTGAGTCCTTCTCGCACCCGTGTACCGTATTCTGGATCGCATTGCATGAAATGTTCCACCATGCGCTCTTGAATATGCGCGTCGCACTGTTTGAGTGCTGACACAAGGTTGAGAATCAGGTCATCCCGCTCCTCGTCGTGGAAAGTGCGATACCGCTCGCCAGCTTGCTGGTAATCGTTGGTGCGGCTGATTTTTTGACGCACGACTGGACCTTGCACATAAGGAGTGTGATCTTTGCGAGATTTCGGCGCTTCTTTAAGCCCGCCAAGACTGCTTGGCTCGTAATTGACGTGGGGGTTCTCGCCTGCTTCGACTCCATCAACGCGGTAAGTCATCTGACCATCACGCTGATTCGTTGCAACAGGTGTTTTTGGTTGATTAATAGGTAACTGCAGGTAATTTGGTCCCACTCGGTAACGTTGAGCGTCTGAGTAAGAGAACGTCCGACCTTGAAGCAATTTGTCGTCCGAGAAGTCAAGACCGTCAACCAATACACCTGTACCAAACGCGGCTTGCTCAACCTCAGCGAAATAGTTGACAGGATTTTTGTCGAGTACCACTCGTCCGACAGGCAGCAATGGGAATTGATCTGGCGGCCAGATTTTTGTTGGATCTAATGGATCGAAATCGAGTTCAGGGTGCTCGTCATCCGACATGATTTGCACACAAAATTCCCATTCAGGATACTCGCCTCGTGCGATCGCTTCGTACAAATCCTGTGTCGCATGGTTAAAATTCTTCGCCTGAATTTCCTCAGCTTGAGCTTGAGTGAGGCACTTGACCCCCTGCTTGGGTAAAAAGAAGTACTTGACAATATGCCCAACACCGTCAGCATTAACCCATTTGTAAGTGTTTACACCTGAGCCTTCCATGTGTCGGTAGCTGGCAGGAATTCCCCACGGACTGAACAGCCACGTGATCATGTGCATCGCCTCAGGCGTGTGGCTGATGAAATCAAAGATGCGGTTGGGGTCTTGACGGTTCGTGACTGGATCTGGTTTGAAAGCGTGAACGAGATCGGGAAACTTGATGGGATCTCGAATAAAAAAGACTTTAAGGTTATTTCCGACCAAATCCCAATTGCCATCTTCGGTGTAAAACTTGATCGCAAACCCACGCGGATCGCGGAGTGTCTCTGGTGAATGACCTCCGTGAATCACACTTGAAAAACGAATAAATACAGGCGTAATTTTACCTTTTTCTTGGAAAAGCTTGGCGCGTGTATATTTGCTCACCGCTTCATCGCCAACTTTACCATAAGCCTCAAAATAGCCATGAGCACCTGCTCCTCGCGCATGAACCACGCGTTCCGGGATGCGTTCGCGATCAAAGTGGGTAATCTTTTCCAGGAAGTTGTAGTTTTCAAGTACTGTCGGACCCCTGTCACCCACAGTTCGTGTATTCTGGTTATCAGATATTGGGTGACCTTGGCGATTTGTCAGGATTTCCTCTTGGTTACCGAGTTCGTCCTTTTTTTGATTGTCTGTCATATGCATCGTACCTTGGACAAAAAAGCGTCCTGCTAACAGGGAGTCAGATAGCAGGGAAATTGGGCTGTTATTCTAACTTTTCAGTTTTAGTCAAAATTTATAGAGGTTTTCACCACCGATAGATAGATGAAATTTTAAGTTTTGCCTGTAAGCATGGTTACTTTACAAAAAGTCGCTAGAGAAGGAAGCTAGAGGCTAAATTTATGCTAAATTTCTGACACTTATCCGTTTTTGTCTTTTGGTGCGCCTTCTTCTAAAAAACAAAGTTAATGTTAAGTTTGAAAGTATTCACACTTACAAACTAATACGAAGTTTTTTATCACGTATAGGGTTGCTAAGGCTTATTTTGTTATGTTTCAGTTAGAGTTTGAGTTACGGTAGAGCGAAATATTTTCCAGTTTCTGAACAACAAGATTCCCGACTTCTTTAAGAAGTCGGGAATGTGAGCCAATGGATTTTCAAAAACACACAAGAAACGTAAGATTTTGCCCTTCAAAGTACCTATGTTTACAGACAAACTTAAGATTTTATCTATCTCAAAAATATTTATGCTTTTAATAATACCTATTACGGATAACACAATCTGTAAATTCTAAATAATAATACTTAAGGGAAACCCTAAGATAATCGGGTAATCAACGACACTTAAACACAGGTATAATATGAATGCTTTGAATCAAGAAGTCTCCACCAAGTTAGAGTTAATCCGCCAAACCCTCGCCGAAACAGAGACGCAGGGGTTGCGTCTACGCGGTACAGATTGGTTTGCTTGGGCGACTGCTGGCGCTTCTAACACCGTGCTGCTGACTGCTGAAACCGGAGTAGCAGAAGTGTTGGTAACGGCGCAAGATGCTTGGGTTTTGACAGATGAAATTGAAGCGCAGCGCTTAAAGGACGAAGAACTGCCGGCTAATTTCCAACTGCACGTTAACCCGTGGGCTGATGCTGCTGCGCGTGAATCTTTTGTCCGTGATGCGACTGGTGGCGGGAAGGTTTTCAGCGATGTCTTCGACAACGCGAAGCGCGATCGCCCTATCGCTCATGTAGAAAAGCGATTGCCCGAGTCTTTACAACAACATAAACGGGTAATGATGTCAAGCGAGCTAGAGCGATATCGCCAAGTGGGGCGAAAAGCAAGCGAAGCGATGACAGAGGTCCTAAAAGCAGCCAAACCTACCTGGACAGAATATCAGTTAGCAGGTGCAGGTGCAGAGGCGTTGTGGGCGAGGGGTTTGCATCCCGCGCTGACACTGGTGGCTGGCGAAAGGCGTTTACCGCTATACCGCCATGCTACAGCCACAGGGGAACAGATTGGACGGCAAGCGATGCTGGTGTTTTGCGCTCGGGGATATGGTTTGTATGCGAACCTGACGCGATTTGTCAGTTTTGGTGCGCTTAGTGATGAACACGCCGAATTGCATCGTCATGTTCGTGAAATTGAAGCCGAAGCTTTGAATGTGTGTAAACCGGGAACATCTCTCAATGCAGTTTATGACACTTTAGCGAAAGCCTATCAACAGCACGGATTTAATAATGCAATCCGTGAACATCATCAAGGTGGAACTACGGGATATCTGGCGCGAGAAATTGTCGCAAATCCCACTACTACCGACACTTTAGCAGAAGGCATAGCTGTTGCTTGGAATCCAAGTTTACCAGGGGCAAAAGTTGAAGATACTTTTGTGATTCTCCAAGATGGAAAGTTGGAAAATCTGACTTTTGATCCCAATTTTCCTAGCGTGGAGGTAGAAGGAAGGCTACGTCCCATTCCGTTGGAGAAGGGATAATTCTTAGTTCGATTGTGAGCGCGATTGGCTTTGCCACTGCCCCTTGGGCGATCGCCCAACTGAATGTATAGTCTATCACATATGCATGATTTATATCTTTTGGGTGGAGTGCAACTATTTGTCCTGGTCAAGAATATAAAACAATCTTAGATTCATGAGCTCCAATCATGAAAATCCATAGAGTAGAACCCCGGCATAATCGGGGTTTTTTTCTTGTTGAGCAAAATTCTTTCAAATCGAATGTATACACAATTACATATTTTCAATTTGTACCTTTTGGATGTGGGGCATCGCTAGTTTGAAAACCACAATAAAGCGAAGATGCAAAATAAACCTACAGTCCTTTTTTGGTGAGTGTTTTATGAAAAAGTCAAACAAACAATGCAAGGACAGTTAAGACAGTTAAGACAGTTAAGGAATATTTAATAATTTTTTTAGATTTCGAGAATGAAATTTTAAGGAAATAATATTTATAGAAAAAACCTCCAGTGAGTGTGATTACTGGAGGCGTATGCTGAACCAATATTTGTTCTATTCAGTATTAGACAGGTAAAACAAATATTAAAAAACCTAACACGAGCTAATCTAAGTAAGTATTTAGATTTCTTTAATTAGTCCCTCAATTATCAGGTGTCAAAATCTTGGTTACAATTTTTTGTTTAAGTTCTAACTTATTTTCTTTGATTTCTTGTAACTCTTTTTGTAATTCAGGCAAATGCTTCTTCATCTCCCGTAAAATCATAGTATCCGTTTCTCCTTCAGTTGCTGTACCGAAATCAGCCAGTTTTATAGTAAACTGACATATTTTGCTATCAGGCTCTAGGATTGTGAGAATCGCAAAGAAATTTGCCAAATCAGTCAACTCCATATTTAGTTCCTCACTTCTAATATGTAAATGTTGTTACTTGATATTTCATATCCATATTGAAACCAAGTAAGCATAAATGCAAGGACAGTTAAGACAGTTAAGACAGTTAAGGAATATTTAATAAAAATTTTAGATTTTGAGAATTAAATTTTAAAGAAGTAATATTTATAGGAAAGCCTCCAGTAGTACTCACTGGAGGCGTATGCTGAACCAATATTTGTTCCATTCAGTATTAGACAGGTAAAACAAATATTAAAAAAGCTAACACGAGTGAAAAAGAGAGGAAAGGACAGTTAAGACAGTTAAGAAAATCAACCAAGACAGTTAGGACAGTTAAGACAGTTAAGCCAAAAAATCTATCTTAGGAATGAAATTTTTACCATTCTTCAGGGGTGATTTTCTCCAACCGTCCTGTTACAGCTAGTTTCCAGCATTCATCAAAGCTGATTCCCCTTTTCTCTGCTAGGTACTGAACTCTGTTTCTAATGAGTTGCTCTCGTTCTTGCAGTTTATGCAGCTTTCTTTTCTTGTAATAGCTCATTAATTAGTTTGTTAATGGCGAATAAAAGACCTTTGCCTTCATCTATTGTCAGGCTTCCACCTTTGACTTCTGTTGTCTGGATTTCACCATTGGCATTCTTTTCTTGCCGGGGAATAAATTTGGAAACTTTTACCTTTAACTGTCTGTAAAAAGCGATTGCTTGATCAATTTCTTCGGGTGTGAGTGTTTGGGTTTGTGTGGTGGCATCTTCTTTGGGTGTGAATATTTGGGTTGGTGTGCTGGTATCGGCAAGATACTGTGTAGCTGCAACATCCACAGAAGCAGCAACCGCAGGAGATGAGAAGAACATCGTGCTACTTGCAACCAGTGCCAAAAACACTAACATCAGTCGTCGTGCGATTCTAGTGATACTTTTCATGGTTTTCCTTGTATATGTACAAACACGTAAAAAGTTAGCACTCATAAAAAAGGGATGCAAGGACAGTTAAGACAGTTAAGAAAGTCAAGTAAGACAGTTAGGACAGTTAAGACAGATAAGCCAAAAAATCTATCTTAAGAATGATATTTTCATATATTGCGAGAATCTTCTAATACACGCTTGAAACATACATCAGCATATACTGGTATGCAGATGTATATTTCAGTACTGCAAAATCTAAAATTTTTATTAAATATTCCTTAACTGTCTTAACTGTCTTAACTGTCCTTGCATCCCTTTTTTTACTCGTGCTAACTTTTTTAATATTTGTTTTACTTATTCAGTACTGATTAGAACAAATATTGGTTCAGCATACGCCTCCAGTAATTGCATTTACTGGAGGTTTTCCTATAAGTATCACTTCCTTAAAATTTAATTCTGGAAATCTAAAAATTTTATTAAGTATTCCTTAACTGTCTTAGAGCGTGTTTATAAAATAGATTTGTCATTCTGAGTGGAGTGAAACGCAACTCAGAATCTAGGGTTTGCATCATAGTCGAGAGATGCAACACTTGTGCTATCGCTACGTTCAGCATGACAAATCGAGGTTTTTGCCAAATTTATAAACACCCTCTTAACTGTCTTAACTGTCCTTGCATCCATTTTTTATTAGTGCTAACTTTCTACGTGTTTAGTTTATAGGTGCGTTAGGAGCGCAAAAATTTGGTAAACTTATATCAGTCATACGCGCTCTTAACTCACCTAAGTTTATTTACTTGAAAACTGCTGTAAAAAGACGAAGCTCCCGCGCTTGCGTCTTGTTTTAGGTGCCTATCTTGCGTACTGATGGAATGGAACATGGCAAATATCTGTATTCGGCAGCCTGAAATTAAACTTGTCCGTTTGGTTCAGCCAGCTTGACAACGGCTGCAACTAACTCAGCAGGTTCAACAGGTTTGGATATATGCATTTGAAACCCGGCTGTGAGCGCACGATTACGTTCGGATTCTCCAGCAAACGCTGTAAGAGCAGCCGCTGGAATTTGCCCCCCAAGCTCTGCTGGAAGAGCTCGGATTCTTTGAATCAGCGAATAACCGTCCTCACCCGGCATACCGATATCACTAATCAGCAGATTGGGTTTGAATTGTGAGAGCGCTGCTAGGGCTTCTCTTGCTGATGTCACCGTCGTGACTTGTGCCTGACATTGTTCTAAAATGAAGCGAATCAGTCCGAGAGTATCGATATTATCATCCACAACGAGAATTCGTAAGCCATTGAGAGATGGAAACTCACCACTAGCCACTGAGTCCAAGTTGGTTGGCTGTACAATTTGTTCTTCTGTTCTTATCGGTAGTTGCACCGTGAAAGTTGCACCCAAGCCTTCCCCATCGCTAGTTGCATAAACTGTGCCATTGTGCATCTCAACCAAATGACGTACAATCGCCAGTCCTAACCCCAGTCCACTATTTGCTCTGGTGCTTGTCCCATCAGCTTGACGGAAGCGTTCAAAGACGTAGGGAAGAAAATCAGCGCTAATACCTGCTCCCGTATCGGTCACCGTAATCTGAGCCATTGAATTTACCTGCTCGAGCCGAATTTCAATCCGTCCTCCAGAAGGGGTAAATTTGACAGCGTTGGAAAGCAGATTCCATAAAACCTGTTGCAGGCGATCTGCGTCACCTGTCACCTGAGCAACATTGGGATCAAGTACCGACTGAAACTGAACTGCTTTGGCTTGAGCTATGGGACGTATACTTTCGCTCACCGCATCAATCACAGGTATCAGGTGAAGCGGGCGAAGGTTCAGGCGGATTTTGCCTTGGACAATCCGTGAAACATCGAGAATATCTTCAATGAGTTTCTTTTGAACTTCAGCATTGCGCTCAATAGTTTCTAGAGCCTTGGCGGCAGTGGCTTGATTTAACTTCCCCTGACGAAGCAGTTTCGCCCAGCCTAACATCGAGTTTAGCGGCGTGCGTAGTTCGTGGGAAACGATCGCTAAAAACTCGTCTTTTATCCGGTTGGCTTCCCAAGCTTCCCGGTAAAGCATTGCATTGTCAATCGCGATCGCCGCCCGTTGAGCAAGTTCAGTAGCCATCGCCAAGTCTGCCTTTTGATATCGACGTTCTGGCTGTCCCAACACAAAAGCGATTGTACCGAGCTTGCGCTTACCAGCAATCAGCGGCACGATCATATAAGACTGTGCATTCAACTGGCGCATCAAGCTCAAGTGTTCGGCATCCTGTGCTATGGATAGCACAAGTGACTCTGGAATTTCGGTAACCATTTCCGGCTGTCCGGTTCGTAAAACTTTGGGTGCGCCAAAATCTGCATCGGCTGGAGGTGGATAACGTTCCCTGAGTTCTCGTATCAGCGCTTCCTTCTCTGGCTCAAATGCAACGATGATTGGATTGTCAAAAACGACCAAATTCTTCTCAAGAATATCAACAAAGCACCAGTCTGCAAGAATTGGTACTGCTAGACTTGCCACGCTAGTGAGCGTAGTACGGTAGTCGAGGGAAGAAGCTAACAGGCGGCTTGCTTCAGCTAAGAAGGTGGAACGCCTTTCTTGGGCTTCGGCTTCAGCACGGGCGGCTTGCTCACGAGCAAGAAACTGCTCTCTTTCCGATTCCGAACGTTTGCGATCGCTGATGTCGTGGCAATAAATAGTCAGTCCATCCTCCCGTGGATAAACTCTCACTTCCAGCCATATATTGAGATGGAGACAAAACGCTTCAAATTGGACAGGAAGTTTTGTTGTTGCTGCTTCATGATACTTTTGATAAAACACTGAGCCGACAGCTTCAGGATACTCTTCCCAAATGTTCTTGCGGAGAAGCTCTGCCTGCGTTTTCTGCAAAATTTGTTCTGATTTTCGATTAACGTACGTAAATCGAAACTGCTCATCTAAAGCACAAAAGGCATCAGTAATGCTTTCAAGAATATCGGCACAACGCTGATTGGCTTCTTGCAGGGCTTTCTCTGCTCTCTCCTGTTGTTCCAATCGTTGCAAGATTGAGCGCACAGCAACAGGCAAACGAACATAGTGTTTTGCTGATTTGATGATATAATCATCCAGCCCCGCCTTCATTGCTTCGACTGCAATCTCCTGAGTGCCACTATCGGTAAACATAATCACTGGACACTTGGGGTAGCGGGATTTAATATCCTGTAAAAGAGCCACTCCATCATTCCAACGCACACGATAGTCAGTGATGACAAACTCAAAGTTACCTGCTGACAATGCTTGGTGGAAATCCTCTGCTTTTGTAACTTGTTCAACCTGAAGGTCAGGAAACTCAGACTTGAGTTTATAGACGATTAAGGCACGGTCATGTTCATTATCATCAATCAGAAGCAAACGCAGCATTTAAGTTTTTTTTGTCAGCAGTGAACACTCGTTATCATCAACACTAGTATTTATATTGATTTGGCGTCAGTCATCCCATTTCTTGCTATAAATATTAATAATTGCTAAGCCTTAGTAAAGGATACTATCCTCAGAAAGAGCTGGTAACTCTATCCAGAAACGACTTCCCTGAGATGCTGTTGATTCGATGCCTACTTGCCCCCCCATACGCTCGATTCCTCTACGGGCGATCGCTAACCCAATGCCAGTACCAGGATAAACTTCCTCAGCGTGCAAGCGTTCAAAAACTTTGAAAATGCGCTCTTGGTACTTCGGCTCGACACCAATGCCGTTATCTTCCACCCATAACCGCACCCATTCATTGCGTTTTTGTGTCCATACCCGTACAGAAGGCTGAACTCCAGGAGCCACAAATTTGATAGCGTTGCTCAGTAGGTTTGTGAGCACCTGAATAACGGTAGTATAATGCCCAACAACTGGAAGCAGTGGTTCGTCTACTGTCACAATCGCCTGTTGCTCGTGAATTTGTACCTCTAGTTGAGTCAGCACCTCCGCCATAACATTTGACAAGCTAATGGGTTTTGGTGATAGCTCATTGCGATTCAAGCGACTGTATGCCAATAAATCGCGTAGCAGCCTTTCCATCCGCTGGGCGTTGGTGAGAATGCGCTTTATGAAGTCCTGTGCGATCGGGTCTAATTCGCCGGCGTAGTCTTCCAACAAAATTTGAGCAAACCCTTGTAAAACACGCACAGGTTCCCGCAGGTCATGGGAAACTGAGTAAGTAAAAGCTTGCATATCGGCATTGGATTCGTTCAGCGCAGCCGTTCGCTCTGCTACTCGCTGTTCGAGTTCGGCAGCGTAGCTTTGCAGTTGTTCTCGTTGTCGAGCCTGCTGAATCGCCACTGCTAGCTGGTTTGCAACTTCTAATAGCAATTTGCTGGTGTTCCGGGTTAAATGCTGCTGTTTGGTTGGCAAACAAACTCAGTTCACCAATCAAGTCTCCTTCGACCACCAGTGGTACTGCCAGGAAACTCGGCTTGCCTTCTACAAGTTGCCGCTCGATTAAAAGCGGGCGTTCCTCAAGGGTAGCAATATCTTCTACATAACGAATTCCCCCTGATTCCCTTGAGACAAAAGTTGGTATGAGCTGCTCAAGCTCAACGCTTTCCCCTTTTGACACACTATCAATTGTCCCTGCCAGTATCTGGGCATTGCCTGTTTCAAAATTAAATAATGCAACGACAGCTTCAACGTAAGGTAGCACCCGATGCATTCGTAAAAGTGCAGCATGGGCAATCTCTTCCGTAGACTCTGCTCTAAGGATGGCACGATCAATTTGTTGTAGGGCTGCCAGGCGTTGAAGAGAGCGAGACAATGCTTCTTCCGTCTGCTTGCGTTCCGTAATATCTCGTGCTACACCAATTAAACCGATGACATTACCAACAGCATCTCGATAGGGGTCTTTTGTTGAAAGATAGATGTGGATGCTGCCATCCGATCGCACCTTCTCTTCCACAATTTCCCCCCGTCCCGTCGTCATAATTCTTTGGTCAACGTCTCTCAAAGCTGTTGCCAAGTCGAACGGTAAAAGTTCTGTGTCATCACAGCCAATGATTTCTTCTTTTGCCCTGCCAAAAATCTGAGCTGTAGTAGCATTAATGAATTTGTAGCGTCTCTGGAGGTCTTTGACAAAGACTGCATCCGTGGTTCCCTCAATGACTGCTTGCAGTAGGTTGGTTCCTTCCTGCAATTCAATCTCGGCTCCTTTGCGTTCGGTAATGTCAATAGCTGTAGTAATGACTAGGCGTCTTCCGTCAGGAAGATTGCCCAAAGGAGCCGAGTAAAAGTCCCAAATCCGAGTTTCACCACTACGTGTGGTTATGGTGTACTCTCCTTCTGCAATTCGTGCATCCAGGCTGTAGAGGCGATCAATGTCGGCTCTAACCAATTCTTGACTTTCACCGTAAGCTTTTTGAGTCCATGCTGAGATAGTCGGGATGTCAACAGGAGTATAACCTGTTAGCTCTGTCCAAGTTCGGTTAATTTGAACAACTTGCCCATCCTCAGCATGTAGCATTATTGGTATTGGAGCATCACTGATGGCACTGCGGAAACGTTCTTCGCTTTGCCGTAGGCGACTTTCTGTGGATTGACGAGCGGCACTTAGACCGCTAATTAGCAAAGACACTGCCACAAATAAGCTCAGTTCCAGAAAACCATTAACAGTGGCAACAGCCAGAGAATAAATCGGAGCTAAAAAGAAGTAAGCGCTTGCCAAGCTACAGAGTAGGGTAGCAAGCATTCCTACGTTGCGACTTCCATACCACGAGCTAACCACCACAGCCGTGAGAAACAAAACCAGGGAACTTTGCGGTAGAAGTGGTGATAAGACGAGCGAAACTAGCAGTGCCGCTAGGCTGGTGACAACCGCGATTGGGTAACTTAGCAACCAAGAACGTTCTTCGACCAGCATATTCTGCTTCAATGCTTGCATAAACATTTGTATGTATCCTGAGCAACACTACAGTCATCTCATACTTATGGCTCTTGACTGCGTGGTAAAAATGAAATCATCTTTTTCACGATTTCTGCCAACATATCTAAAGAACTCGTTTTAACAAAGTAAGCACTACCCCCCAAAGTAGTAACTTGGTTCATTTCATCAGGATCTTCAGAGCTACTCATGACGATAACAGGCAGATGTTTAAAATTTGGTTGCTGTTTAACCCATGTTAATAACTCTAACCCGTTCATCCTTGGCATTTTCATGTTGCTAATGATTAGCATTGGCAAGGGGTAACGCTCTCGGTCTGCATATTTTCCTTCACCTAACAAATAATTCACGGCTTCCTCCCCGTTGCGTACGAGTTGGAGAGAAATGGACACACCAGCTTTACGGATAGCACGCTGCAGAAAAATTAAGTCGCTGTCATTGTCCTCGGCTAGCAAAACAGGATACTGCTCAGGATGATTCATTGAGAGAATGGCCCTTTTGGTGTACTTTTACTTTAAAATTTCTTGCTGTAGGCTTACCCTATGGGAGGACGTGTAATATTGAATTTTTTTGCTATCAATCAATTAATTAATAATTATGGATTTCCAAAAGATTAATTAATAATTATGAATTTCCAAAAGATATTTGGTAAACCACCTGAAGCCGAAGCCAGTGCGCCAGGAAGAGTCAACCTACTTGGTGAACATACTGATTATAATGATGGCTTTGTTCTTCCAACAGCAATTCCCCAACGCACCACAGTACAGCTAGGTTCTAGTACCGATGGACAGCACCACTTTTATTCTGAAGATTTAGACGAGCAAGTTAGCATTTTAGAAAGTAATCATACGCCGTCTGGATTTGCAAGTTATATCTTTGGGTGTATTCAACTTTTGCAAAAAGAAGGACACACGATACCATCGCTGAATTTGCACGTCAAATCGACGGTTCCTATCGGTTCGGGTTTGTCTAGCAGTGCGGCTTTGGAAGTCGCAACGCTGAGGGCTGTGCGCCAACTCCTCAACCTCCCCATCAATGATGTCGAAATCGCCCAACTCGCACAGCAAGCGGAAATTCACTATGCTGGCGTGCAATGCGGCATTATGGATCAGATGGCTTCCAGCCTTGCTGACACAGAGCATATGCTGTTTTTAGATACGCGTACCCTGGAACGTCGCGTGATGTCTTTCCCAAGCGGTGCAGAGATTGTGGTGATAGATAGCGGTGTGCCTCGCACGCTTGCAAGTAGCGGATATAACCAAAGGCGTGCGGAATGTGAGGAGGCGGCGCGGTTACTGGGGGTGAAGGCGCTGCGAGATATTACCGACAGTAGCGCAACAGAAGTATTACCCGAACCGCTGCGGCGTCGCGCCCGTCATGTCGTAACGGAAAATAACCGCGTCTTAGAGGTTTTGCAGGGAGTCTCATCTCAGCGCTTTGGCGAATTAATGAACGCATCCCACGCCAGCTTGCGGGACGATTACGAAGTTTCTGTCCCTGCGCTGGATACGCTGGTAGAGATATTGCAGAAAACAGCAGGAGTATTTGGCGCAAGGCTGACGGGCGCAGGTTTTGGCGGGGCAAGCGTTGCTTTGGTCGCAGCGGGTGAGGGCAGAGGTATTGCTAGTAACGTCCTCGAACAATACAATCAAACAGGTAACACCGGACGAATCTTAGTTCCGTCTACTGATTTTTGATTGGGGAGATGAGGGAGATGAGGGAGATGAGGGAGATGAGGGAGTGAGGGAGCAGGGGAAGAACTAACGACTAACGACTAACGACTAACGACTAATGACTAATGACTAATGACTAATGACTAATGACTAATGACTAATGACTAATAACTAATGACTAATAACTAATGACTAATGACTAATGACTAAAGTAGTTTTTGGTAACGCTGTTAACGAAGGCGCGAAGCGCTGGGGATGGTTTCTTGGTCACTTCATCACTCCAAGTGAAGATCCGCGATCGACGGAAGACCTAGAAGTGAAATGGGCTGTCCATAAAGTAGGAGACAGTAGAACTGAGTGGGCAGTCAATAACCAAGCCGCCACCCTTTCTATCCTGATCAAGGGACAATTTCGTCTTCAATTTGAGGACGGAGATATTGTACTATCTCGTGAGGGCGACTACGTTCTTTGGTGTGCAGGCGTGCCGCATTGTTGGATTGCTGAGTCTGAATCTACTATCCTGACTGTGAGATGGCCCTCTAAAGCAGGTGATAGTGTGGGAATGCCTACACAAGAAATTAACCAATAAAGGTCAAAAATTAAATCAAAAGATAGAAAAGTCCTTGCGCCACTTGGTACAGGATTGAATATATTGAATAATAAGATAATCCGCGTTAAATTTTGCTTAAGCCGCCGATGCAATTTCCTTTTGAAAAAGTGAAGTCCAGGAAGACAGCAGTGCTTAGGCAACCACAAATGAGCCAACTGATTCGTGAACTGTCGGATTTGCCAGAACCAACGCTACGAAAACGCGGCAAAGGCATCCTTAGCAAATATTTTCCACAAGCGGAGCAGAGATGGTGAGTGATCCAGTAAAGGCGACTGTCCCTGAGGATATCTTTGCAGGCGGTGGAGAAATGGGAGCGTTGATGCGAAACTCCTTTGGAGACGCTGAGCGATCGCTCGACTGGTCGCAAACGCTTTTGGGTCCAGTATCTCAATGGGCACAGAGCTTGAAAACTGCCGTTAGCATTATTCTCAACTCCCACTACCCGATGTTCATCTGGTGGGGAAGCGAGTATGCCAACCTCTACAACGATGCCTACCGCCCAATTCTCGGTGCTAGCAAGCATCCCCAATTTCTGGGACAGTCTGCCAAGCAGTGCTGGGCAGAAGTTTGGGATGTCATTGGTCCGTTAGCTGATAGCGTCCTCACCACAGGTCAGCCTACCTGGTCAGATAATCTGCTGCTGATGATCGACCGCTACGGCTACGTGGAAGAAACCTACTTCACTTTTTCCTACAGTCCGATACGAGACGAGAGCGGTGGAGTTGGCGGAGTTTTCTGTGCTGTGATCGAAACAACAGAGCGGATCATTGGCGAACGTCGGCTGCGATCGCTGCGTGAACTTGCCAGCAACACCGCAGAGGCAAAGACGGTCAAAGAAGCTTGTCACATTGCCACGCAAACCTTATCCCACAATCCCGACTGTATTCCCTTTGCTTTATTGTACTTAGTTGAGGCGGACGGAAAACAAGCACGTTTGGTAGGAACAACGGGCATTGAGCCAGGCACACCCGCAAGTCTTGAGCAGATTGATTTAACCCAAGAGACAGACTGCTGGCATCTGGCACGAGTTAAGCGTACGGGGCAAGCGGAGGTGGTGGATGATTTCGCAACTCAGTTCGGATCACTGTTTGGAGCAACCGGGAAGCAACCGCCTAACGCCGCCTTGGTCATGCCTATTGCTCAATCGGGACATAAGCAGCAGTTAGCTGGATTCCTGGTTGCCGGAATAAGTCCTCGGCGTGCATTTGATGACGACTACCGGGGGTTCTTTGATTTAATTGCCAGTAATGTTGCGACTGCGATCGCCAATGCTAATGCTTACGAAGCAGAACGCAAACGGGCTGAAGCACTAGCAGAACTAGACCGGGCGAAAACTGCTTTCTTCAGTAACATCAGTCACGAATTTCGTACGCCGTTGACTTTGATGCTAGGTCCTCTTGAGGACGTGTTAACCAATCCCTCAAGCGTTCTTCCCAGACACGACCGTGAGCAGTTAGAAATGGTGCAGCGTAATGGGTTACGCTTGCTGAAGCTGGTTAATAGCCTCCTGGACTTCTCCCGCATCGAAGCAGGACGGGTGCAGGCAGTTTACGAACCTACAGACTTAGCGATGCTGACAGCAGAGCTAGCGAGTGTGTTTCGCTCCGCAATCGAACAAGCAGGGCTAAGGCTTTTGGTCAACTGTCCACCTTTACCGGAACCTGTGTACGTAGACCAGGAAATGTGGGAAAAGATTGTGCTTAACCTGCTTTCCAATGCTTTCAAGTTCACCTTTGAGGGGGAAATTGCAGTAACGCTCCGTTATTGCGACGACCACGTTGAGTTAGACGTGCGCGATACAGGCATAGGCATCCCCGCTGATGAGCTACCCCATATGTTCGAGCGGTTCCATCGCATCAAAGGAGCGCAAGCACGTACTCATGAAGGTTCGGGCATTGGGCTATCGTTAGTCCAAGAGTTGGTAAAGCTGCACGGTGGCACGATTCAAGTCAGCAGCATTGTGAATCAGGGAACCTGCTTTACCGTGTTGATTCCCACAGGAACTGCCCATCTGCCAAGTGAAGGCATCAGCGCAACCCGTTCACTCGCATCCACCGCAGTGGGCGCTACGCCGTATGTCGAGGAAGCGTTACGTTGGCTACCTGAAGAAGGGACAAGGGACTCGGGACAAGGGACTCGTGAGTCCAGCGCCGTGCGGGGGTTCCCCCCGCCCGTGCGACTGGCGTTCACCGAAGGTGTGCCGAAGGCATACCCGAAGGGGGACAAGGGAAGAGTTCTCTCAATTTCCCATCCTCATTACCCCTTATCCCCAGAGGGGGCCCCACCTTCCCCAATCCCTAATCCCCATTACCCCTTATCCCCAGAGGGGGCCCCACCTTCCCCAATCCCCCGCATTCTCCTAGCTGACGACAATGCGGATATGCGCGACTATGTCAAGCGTTTGTTAAGCCAACGGTATGACGTGGAGGCGGTAGCAAATGGCACTGAGGCGTTAGCTGCTGCTCGTGCCCAGGTTCCAGATTTGATATTAAGTGATGTCATGATGTCAGGGATGGATGGCTTTGAGTTGCTTCGCGAGTTGAGGGCTGATCCGCACACGAGAGAAATCCCCATCATTCTGCTTTCTGCGCGTGCTGGGGAAGAGTCGCGCATTGAAGGTTTGGAAGCTGGGGCAGACGACTATTTGGTTAAGCCCTTCTCTGGACGTGAACTCCTGGCTCGTGTGAATGCTAACTTAGAGATGGCTCGATTGCGTCAGGAAGCAACGCGGCGAGAGCGGGAATTACGTGCTGTTAGCGAAACGGCACAACGTACCGCTGAGACAACCCGTGACCAAATCAGCAACATTCTTGAAAGCATCACTGATGCGTTTGTGGCTTTCGATCACCAGTGGCGCTACACCTATGTCAATCAGGAAGCTACCAAGCTTTTACACAAAACCCCTGAAGAACTACTCGGCAAGCAGGTGTGGGAGGAGGTGTTTCCAGAGACAGTCGGAAGTTTGGCGTACCAGGAATTTCACCGTGCCGTTACTGAGCAAGTTGCCGTTGTCTTTGAAGAATTTGGTCAGCCGATAGGTAAGTGGCTGGAAGTCCACGCGTATCCTTCGCCAGATGGTCTTGCCGTTTATTTTCGGGACATTAGCGAACGCAAGCAGGCGGAGGAAGCGTTCAAAGAACAGGAGAGAAAATACCGCTATATCTTTGAAGCCGCAGGCGTGGCGATTTTTGAAGAAGATTTTTCTCTTGTCCAAGAAGCGATCGCTCATTTAAAAGCGCAAGGAGTCCAAAATTTTCGCACCTATTTCGCGGAACACCCTGAGTTCGTTCGACAGGCAGTTGACATGGTGAGAATTCTCAACGTGAATGACACGGCGGTACGGATGTTTCGCGCTCAAAACAAAAATGAACTCTTGGCTTCAGTTGACCAAGTCTTTATACCGGAAACCCTAGAGGTGTTTGTCGAAGAACTGCTTGCGCTTGCTCACTCCGAAACTTATTTTCAATCTGAAACAATTCTGCAAACTATAAACGGAGAACGCCTCAACGTCCTTTTTACGATTACTTTTCCCCCGCCAACCGCAAAATTTCATAGCGTCTTGGTAAGCATAATGAATATCACTGAGCGCAAACAGGCTCTTGAAGCCCTACGCCAGAGTCAAGAGCGATTTCAAGCTTTTATGAATAACAGTCCAGCCGCATCATGGATTACAGATGCAGACGGGCGTGTGATTTACCTTAGTCAAACTTACTATCGCATATTCAAGCTACCAACAACCGACGCGCTCGGCAAAAGTATCTTCGAGCTATATCCGACTGAAATCGCTCAGCAATTCCTTGATAACATTAGAACAGTTGCCCAGACAAAGCAAGTCGTTGAGGCGATTGAGCATGCCCCTAGCACAGATGGCACGCTCGGCGACTTTCTGGTGTATAAGTTTCCCATTGCAGATGTGTCTGGGCAATGTCTGGTAGGAGGAGTTGCGGTTGACATCACCGAACGCGAACGCGCACTTCGTGAACGCCACCTTGCAGAACAAGCTCTCATGCGCCAAACAGAGCAATTGATTCAAGCTAACCGCATCAAAGATGAATTCTTGGCAGTCCTCTCCCACGAACTTCGCACGCCGCTCAACCCCATACTTGGATGGTCGAAGTTACTACGAGCTAGAAAGTATGATGAAGCAACGACTGCTCGCGCCTTAGAAACCATTGAGCGGAACGCCAAACTCCAGATCGAACTTATCGAAGATTTGCTGGATGTTTCTCGCATCCTACAAGGCAAACTCAGACTAAAGATTGGTGCAGTTGATTTGGCATCTACGATCGCAGCAGCAATACAAACTGTGCAGTTAGCTGCCCAAGCCAAATCGATTCAGCTAGTGACCGTGTTTGAGGAGAAAATGCGACAAGTTTCAGGCGATTCAGGTCGCTTACAGCAAGTCGTCTGGAATTTGCTTTCCAATGCCATTAAGTTTACACCAGAAGGTGGACAAGTAGAAATCCGTTTAGAGTCCGTTGGTTCTGTGGCTCAGCTTCAAGTGCGCGATACAGGTAAGGGAATTGCTGTTGAGTTTCTACCGTATGTATTTGACTACTTCCGACAAGCTGACGGCTCAACGACCAGGAAATTCGGTGGACTAGGGTTAGGTTTAGCAATTGTCCGCCACATTGTAGAGCTACACGGCGGCACGGTTAAGGCAGAAAGTTTGGGTGAAGGACAGGGAGCAACCTTTACAGTTACTCTGCCATTGATGAAGATTCATCTACATGAGCAACAGAGTGATACACAGTCTGATGAGTTTCCCGATTTAAAGGGGCTGAAAGTTCTCGTTGTGGATGATGAGGTAGATACACGAGAGTTGATTGCTTTCATTTTAGAGCAGTCTGGAGCAGAAGTAACACAGGTAGCGTCGGCAAGTGAAGCACTACAAGTTATCACCCAGTTTCAACCAAATGTGCTGTTAAGCGACATCGGAATGCCTGAAGTAAACGGCTATATGCTGATGCGTCAAATCAGAGCAATGCCAGCAGAACTGGGAGGGCAAATTCCAGCGATCGCCCTAACGGCTTATGCAGGTGATGTTGATTACCAACAGGCAATTGCCGCCGGATTTCAACAGCATATTGCCAAGCCAGTGGAGCCAGCCGCGTTAGTTGCAGCCGTCGCCAACCTTGCTGTGAAGTGGTAGCGGTGTGTCGCTAGAACGCTAGAGCATCGATTCAGTAATCAAAAACCTAACCCCTTATCTATGCGCGATCGCGCACGCTACGCAAACAGTTGTCTTGGTACAGATGCTTGACCAGCTTTTTAGTCTTTGTCAACACTCCTTTATGTTAACATCGTGGCTAGTCAATGGCTATCCATTATGAAAGATTCACGATTAAGTTTAAGAATGTCTTCTCGTAGGCTGAATAAGTTACGGTTATATGCAGCAAGCAAAGATAAGACGATTACTCAAATTGTCGAAGACTGGGTTGACAGGTTGCCCAACACAGAGATTGGCAATCAAGGTACTGTCCCCAGTCCCCCTTCTAGCGACGCTGAAAACTCGTCAAAGGACGTACCTTAATTGCCCGGTCATTCATCCCACGCTCCCGTTACGGGTCAGATGTGGGATGAATGACCGATTAAGCTAAAGTTTAGACTACCCGTGCCGTCGCTGATGCCACTGCCAAGCATGGGTGAGGATGTCCTTAATGTTTGGGTATTGGGGACGCCAACCCAAAACTTTAGTTGCTTTGTCGCTGCTGCCGACTAAAATAGGCGGATCGCCAGGTCTCCTGTCGCGTTCCTCTATTTTGATTTCAGCTCCTGTGACTTCCTTTGCACTTTCGATGACTTCTCTAACTGAAAACCCACTGCCATTCCCTAAATTAAAGACTTCGCTATCTCCTCCTTTCAGGAGATACTCCAAACCTAGAACATGTGCTTGTGCCAAATCAGTTACATGAATGTAATCTCGAATACAAGTCCCGTCAGCCGTAGGGTAATCAGTACCGAAAATCAAAATGGATTCGCGCTTACCTAAAGCAGCCATGAGCACCAGTGGTATGAGGTGAGTTTCTGGTTCGTGGTCTTCCCCCAATAGGCCAGTTGGGTCAGCACCTGCGGCGTTAAAGTAGCGGAAACGGACAGACTTGAGATTATAAGCCGTATCGAAATCAGATAATATTCGCTCTACCATCCATTTGGTAGTTGCATAGGGACTGATGGGGTCTTGAGGATGGTCTTCAGTCAGCGGCACAAACTTGGGCACACCATAAAGAGCGCAAGTAGAAGAAAAGATGAACTTGTTGATGGAAGCAGCAAGCATTGCTTCTAAAAGCGTCAGAGTACCTGCGACATTGTTATGGTAATATTTGGCTGGGTCAGTGACAGATTCACCCACGGCAATGTACGCAGCAAAATGCATCACCGCAGTTATATTGTGGGTTGAAAATATGTTATCTAAAAGAGCGCGATCGCTCGTATCACCAACAATCAACTTTACCTGCAAAACCTGTTCTACAAGTTCTCGATGCCCATTGGACAAATTATCAAGAACAACGACTTCATAACCTGCATTTTTTAGAGCTAATACCGCATGGGAGCCAATATATCCTGCTCCACCTGTAACTAAAATGGTTGTCATAACTGTACTAACTTTAGGTTTTAGAATAGACAAGATTGCGGAAGGTGAGTTCCATCTGTGTCCATCTGTACGGCAGTTGCTTCAACGGGGGGAACCCCCGCAACGCACTGCCTTGTCCATCTGTGGTTAATTATTCTTTTTTTTGGAATAAATCCAAGAAGTCTATTTTAGATTTTGGATTAAACAATCAATGAGGTAGGGGCGAAGCTACCAAGCAAAAATATTTCTGAAAACTCGAGATATTTCTGCTCGAATGCAACGCCCGTATAGAGTTAGAAATCATTGACAAATGACAAAAATCTAAAATCGTTGACACTCGTCAAAATAGCGAGACATCGCACTGTCAAGAGATGACATTAACTCACCCCTATTGCTACCAAGAACGCTGTAAGTCGGGCGCTTAGCAGTTAAACCAAGTTCTTGCGTTGGCAGGGCAATCACATTGCTAGGATTAAAGCCTGCCGTTTTCGCCGCTAGCCGTGCCAAATCAGCCCATGCGATCGCACCTTTGTTAGCCAGATGCCACAAACCACTCTCGCCGTCAATTAACAAATCGAGACTAGCGTGGACAAGATCCGGCACGTACGTAGGCGAAACAATTGCATCCTCAGCAGCGACGAAGGTATTCCCAGCACTGAGCTGACGCAGGGCAATAGTGACGAAATTGTAATCATCCCAAGGACCGAAAAATGCACTGGTGCGAATCACTAGCGATGCCGGATTCACCTTCAATACCAGCTTTTCTGCCATAGCTTTACTGCACCCATACACATTTAGGGGAGCAACGGCATCACTTTCGACATAAGGGTTGAACACAGCACCGTCAAATACCAGATCTGACGAGAAAGTCAGTAGCCCCACATTATGCTGAGCGCAAGCAGCAGCTAAAATCGCTGGTCCCTCAGCGTTCACCCGCAGGCAAACATGGGGTTCGCGTTCCGCATCGTCCACCCGCACGTATCCAGCAGCGTTCACAACCGCCCACGGCTTCAACTGCGTTAGAACTGCATCGACAGAGGCAGGATCAGCAATGTCCATTTCTTGGCGTGTCAGCAAGCGGTATGAGATCCCCCGCAGTTCACACAACCGCGCAAAAGCCCTTCCCAAGGTTCCTCTCGCACCCACGATCGCTAGGGGAGATGGGGAAGATGAGGAGGATGTTACTCGCTCATCTCGTTTCTCTCCCCCTACCTCCACACCGCAACTTACCGCAGGGTATAATAACCGCTCTTGCCGATGCCACCATCCGGGTGTATCAAGGAGCGGGTGATCTGGTTTGCGCCCAGCGGATAAGTCGCGTATCATCTTGGCAATTGCTGTTGGTCTGGGACGTGACGAGCGCAAGTCAAACACGCCTGACTCGTAGTAGCCGACCGAACGAGTCACTAAGCTATTCCAATCGTAACTGCCCAGGAGCGCCCAAGCAGTGACAGCACGGACATCCACACCCTGATCTCGTAATTGAAGCGCCGCATTCCAGACCTCATAAAGCCAGCGCAGCTGCTCCTCGCGGGTACAGCTCAGGTGAGCTTCGGTAATGGCAAGGGGCAGTTTATAGCGTTCCCATGCTTCTAATAGCAAGTTGCGCGGACCTGCTGCACCCTCAGCACAAACGCGCACTGCCTCTACATCTGCGTACTCGTCCCGCCCGTTACCCCCATGCGAGCTAGTCGGATAGCGTTCTTTGCGTTCATCCAAAAAGCGATCGCTCGTCAGGTAGTGGTTAATCCCGATGATATCTGGCGGACAGGGATTTTCCAGAAACCATTCAAGTTCAGCCTCACTGATGCCACAGTAGCGCAGGTGACCCCCCATCCGATGAGTCGGCGTGACTCGACCGCACAATAAATCAAAGCTCAACCACCGACGCTCGTTCTCAAATTCTGCTTGATACGCCAGCTTTGGTGTACTGTAAATCTTACCCAAATCGTCCGTTTGCACTAGTTGGGCATTGGGGTTAACTTCCCGGATTGCCTTCATCGAAAGGGCGACCCCACGGCACTCCCCTAACAAAGCGCGTAAAAAAGTTAGCTCATCTCCACCGTGAGGATACCAGTGACCATACATTCCACTGAACCGCGCCGTTGTCAGTGGCTCGTTTACTGGTGTGTAATGCGTCACCCAAGGATAGCGCTCTGCAACCGCACGGGCATACAAAGCTAGTTTCTCTGGAAATTCCGGATCTATCAAGCTAGTGTGACGTGGTCCGCTACCATGATGCACTAATCCGACAATCGGATTGATGCCGAGTTCGCGCAACCGCCCTAATCGCTCATCCGCCCAAGACCAGTCAGCATTCTCCAACCCGTCGGGAGCAGTTCGCTCCCACAGCACCGGGTAGCGGATCGCCTTTATCCCTAGTTCGGCAAATAAGTCTAGGTCATCCAAGCGCGTTGCATGACCATTGCGTTCCAACTGGTCAAAATACTCATCACCCACACGATTAACCGTACACTCCACACCAGCCCACACTTCCAAGGGAAGTTGTGAATTATCAGTGTTGAGTCTTGAGTTGAAGGAAACCATACTTTAAACTCAATCTTATATATTCTCTTTTCTTCCTTGGCGTTCTTTGCGACGCCAGAGCCGGCACGAGGGAAACCGTTCGGCTGAGCGCTCACGGCGAAGCCCTCCAAAGAGCGCTGGCTCGTCTTGGCGGTTCGTTTTATAGCAGTTTGCAACCCGGAGTAAGGTACACCAAAGAAATAATGAACCACAGATGGACACAGATGGACACAGATAAATCTGTACTTCATTCAAATGAGAAGCCCTATATTAACCGCCAAGACACATAGAAAAGTGGGCAATGCCCACTCTACAAATCAAGCCTTAACCGCGATTTGCTTGTAAACAGATAGAGCCTGAGCAACACATTGATCCATGTTGTAATACTTGTACGTTGCTAAGCGTCCGACAAAATACACCCCCTGCGTTGCATCAGCCAGTTCCTTGTATTGCTTGTAAATTTCCTGATTTTCCGGACGTGGCACGGGGTAATAGGGGTCTCCCTCTGCTTTGGGAAACTCGTAAACAATACTAGTTTTGTGGTGTTCCTGTCCCGTCAGGTACTTAAACTCCGTGACGCGGGTATACAGGTGGTCGTTCGGATAGTTGATGACTGGCGCTTGCTGAAACACCGAGGTGTTATGCGTCTCGTGCTTGAAATCAAGCGAGCGATACGGTAGTTTGCCGTAGCGATAATCAAAGAACTCATCAACAGGTCCGCTGTAAACTATCTCACCGCAAGGTATTGCCTTCTGGATTTCACGGTAATCGGTGTTGAGCATCACCTTGATGTTGGGGTGTGCCAACATCGTCTCGAACATCCGGGTAAAACCGTACCGGGGCATTGCCTGGTAACTATCTGTGAAATAGCGGTCGTCGCGGTTGGTGCGGGTGGGGATGCGGGCAATGACTGATTTGTCAAGTTCCGATGGGTCGAGTCCCCATTGTTTGCGTGTGTAGTTGCGGAAAAACTTTTCATACAGTTCTCGACCGACTTTGCTCACCACCACATCCTCTGAGGTGCGGATGTATTCTTTCGGTTCAGCAAGTGACTTGAAGAACTCTTCCACCTGAAATGAAGTCAGGTTCATTCCATAGAGTTTATTGATGGTGTCGAGGTTGATGGGGATGGGGACAAGTTGCCCGTCTACGCTAGCGAGGACGCGATGTTCGTAAGCCCGCCATTCAGTGAACTGCGAGAGGTATTCAAAGACTTCGCGAGAGTTGGTGTGAAAGATGTGGGGACCGTATTTGTGTACGAGGATGCCATGATCGTCGTAATGATCGTAGGCGTTGCCGCCGATGTGCGATCGCTTGTCCACAACCAGCACTTTCTTACCAGACTGAGTTGCCAACCGTTCTGCAATGACGCTCCCTGAAAATCCAGCACCAACGATCAAGTAATCAAATACAGGCTCTTTGTCTCTGTTAATGATACTTGGTGCTTGTTTACCAGCAATAGCCAGATTTGAGTTCATTTTGTTGCCTTCTTTTTGTGCAGCAATAGCAGAGTCTATCAATTGCATCATTGATCCCCAAGTGCGATCCCAAGAAATTTGCTCCAAAAAGGCATCTACCCGACTCAACCATCCCGATGCAGAGGTGTCCTCTTGTATAGCCTTTTCTATGGCAGCGACGAATTCAGAAACCGTGTCTGCAATTCGCACCAGCTTCAAGTCTCCGTAGGGACGCACGACATCTCGAATTGAGGTAGACACCACAGGCTTACCTGCGGCAAGATACTCTGGGGTTTTAGTGGGGCTAATAAAGCGAGTTGACTCGTTGCGCGCAAACGGCAGCATCGCCAAGTCCCACCCCGCCAAATATGCAGGTAGTTCTTTATAGTCTTTCCCACCGAGATAATGAATATTCTCTCGCTGTGGCAAAGTTGCGGGATCGATTTTCACAACCGGTCCAATGATCACCAAATGCCAGTCAGGGCGTGTGTCGGCAATACCAGCCAACAGTTCGATATCCATCCGCTCGTCAATCACGCCAAAGAACCCAAGGCGCGGATGGGGAATATTCGCTTGATCTGCTGGTTCTGACTCTTGGGAATTTCTTGCTTGTGCAAAATGTGGTACTTCAACACTACTAGGAAACGCGTAGACGTTAGGGTGCTGGTTCACCTTGCTTTCGTAAAGGCTTTGTCCACCTGTAAACACCAAATCTGCACGGCGGAAAAGTTCGGCTTCGTTGTTCTTTAAAGCAGGTGATGCTCCCTTGAATGCAGATAATTCATCCATGCAATCGTAGACAACTGCCAATGGTTGTAAATGGCTTGTAAATGCGATCGCCATCGGCGTATAGTACCAACAGATGTACTTGCGGATGTTGTGCTCTGCAAACAAACCATCAATCAGCAGTTTTAGATCTGCGTTTACCGCCTCCTGGCTCAAACCTTGTGGTAAGTGTGGAACAACAACCACGACTCCATTGTTGTCTTGGCTGACATCCAACCGCCCCAATGGTTCGTCCGTAAAAATTGGCTCCTCAATGAAGAAAACCCGCCGTCCTTGAGCGCAACGAACCAGAAGATGTTGCGGTCTTTGATAAACGAAATTCCAACGCAAATGAGACAAGCAAACTATATCAGGCGTATCTGTAGAGGTTTCTTTATAAATTTTGTTGGGTATGGATAAATTTTGGGATGATACACCTGATGATTGCGGTTCAGTTAGTGTTGAAAGCTTAGCTTTAAGCATTCTTCCTGACTTCCCATTACTGAGCCCGTTATTTTTTATTTGACTTTTTTCGCCTGACATAGGTTATCTCAATTTTATCTTTATAGGAAATAGAATTGTTTCCAAATGCTCTTTCACCAGAGCAGAGGAATTAGAAAAAATCCACTTTTAGCTTACTTTTTCTTAGTACAAGGGCAGTAAGCATTATCTGGTAAAGAAGCGTTTGGTGTTTTCTTGACTGCCTAAAAACTACTAAGGCTGTTTACCTTGACAACAATCGCTATCACTAACTGTTAAAGATACTATTTACTGTTTATACAACCTTCTATCAATCGACATATTTGTTTCTAGCCAAGGAATTTAGATAATATTAAAATTATTTGTAATCATGAATACAAAGCTGCTTTATTTAAAGATTAAGGTAATAAATAGAACTATCTAAAACCAGTACTTATATTTATACTGCCATGTTGCGTTTCATCATTAGAGGCTTAATTCAATCAAATCCTTGCCCTTCATCGACTCTAAATGCAACATGATCCCAAAGGCGATCGCCCGTTCGAGCGATCGCAATGGCTGCGGGTGCTCCGCACCATCGCAGCACGCTCTACTCCAAGGGCATTACTGATTTTCATAGCGCTTCTCACCGCGTCAGTCAATTTTCACGTCGCCCATCTCGGCACAATGCTTATCCGCGCTTCTCACCGCGTCACTTGTCTGCGATGGGTGCAGATCAGAGTGCATAAAAAAAATTCCTCAGCGCTATCAAACTTATGAAGCGGTTGAAACACCGAAAACAAACAACAAACTCATTTGCAAGAGGAATTTCAAAATGGATACCACAACAATGCTCGATATGTGCAAACTGGCAAACATCCAAAAAGGTAAGCGCGTCACCATCCTGGGTGCAGGAATTGCAGGTTTAGTTGCAGCTTACGAGTTAGAACGTCTGGGTCATGAAGTCGATATTATGGAAGGTAGCCCGCGCGTCGGTGGTCGAGTTTGGACACACCGTTTCGGTAACTCGCCTGACGCACCGTACGCAGAACTGGGAGCCATGCGTATCCCCAGCGAACACCAGCATACACTGCACTACGTAAACGAACTGGGACTAGCTGACAAACTTTGCAAATTTGTCACAGTCTTTGAAGAACAAAACGCTTTCATGAACATCGAAGGAAATGTCTTCCGCATGAAAGACGCACCCCGCCTTCTCCAAGAACGTTATCAAGGAATCTTTACCGACACTCGTTACAGTGAAAAAACTCGATTATTTGCAGCATGGCTGAAAACCATTGTCAATACCATCTCTCCTGGAAATTTGCGTGAAAGTTTGGATTCTGACCTAAAATCACACTTAATGGATGAATTGGAAAGACTGGATTTAGAACCTTACTTTAGCGAAGACGGCGAAACTATCGACTTACAGGCATTTATTAAAGATCACCCAAGTTTTCGCGCTCGTTGCAGCAAAGCCTTGGATATGTTCCTGAGCGACATCTTAGTTGAAACCAGTCACGATTTATTACAACTCAAAGGCGGAATGGACCAACTTATCCAGCGCCTGGTAGCATCAATCAAAGCTCCGATTCAGTGCAACCAAAAAATAGTGGCAATGCGCGTGCGTCCAGACCACGTAGAATTGGATTACTTGGAAAACGGACAGTTGCATACGCGTCGTTGCGACTATGTGTTATGCACTATTCCTTTCTCGGTAATGCGTAAGATGGAGTTGAGCGGATTTGACTCTAGAAAACTGGAATCTATCCACAATACTATATATTGTCCAGCAACCAAAGTTGCATTTCATACTCAACAAGCTTTTTGGGAAAAACAAGGTATCAAGGGTGGTGCATCCTTCAGTGGTGATGGCGTTCGCCAAACATACTATCCTTCTGTGAAATTCAACCCCGAAGCTGGGAGTACGATGCTTGCTAGTTATACCATCGGTGACGATGCTCTACGCTTGGGGATGATGTCTGAGCAACAGCGTCACGGTTACGTCAAGAACGTTGTCAGCAAAGTTCACCCAGAAATTCAAACTCCTGGTATGGTGTTAGATGTGGCTTCGATTGCCTGGGGTAACTACGAGTGGAGCGCTGGTGGATGCACTGTTCATTGGAGCGATGACATGTCTGATGAATCTAACCATACTATCAGTTACTTGGAAGCTGCTAGACCGCAAAAGACTCTGTTCTTTGCTGGTGAACATTGTTCTAAATATCCTGCTTGGCTTCAGGGTTCTATCGAGTCTGCACTTGAGGCTGTGTACGATATTGTTTCTCACCAACCAACAAAAAAAGCGACAACCAACAAAAGAGTTACCAGGAAGACACATGGCAAGATTCTACGAACAAACCAACGTCAACAGGCTTATCAAGTGGCTTAATCATTTGGAAAAAGCCTCCACAATACATTTGGAGGATTGGGGGCACATCAACTCTCTTGCCAAAAACAAAGAATGATGAATTTTGAAAAGAATTTGAGAAATGTCACCAGTTGCCCTGGAATTTACAAATTCTCACTTCTAAACGAGTCAACCCCATGACTTGATCACACAATCAATTGCTGAAAATCCTTACCCCTTCTTCTCTTCGCCCTCTGCTTTGCCCCCCTGTATTACCTACGCACCACCCCTCAAGCGTGTAGCTGCATAAGTTCGATTCACTCAACTGTATATATTTGTGACTGCATAAGTTCGATTCACTCAACTCTATATACTTCTAGTGACCTTCTATCAACGCTTGTTAATTCAAGGAATCGTATTTATAAAGAAAAACCGAAGAAAACAACATAATAACATTTGAGACAAACACAATGTATTTGGGAGCAAACTAAAGATGTATCCATAATGCCTAAAACCAAATATTACAGCAAGTTAACTGAAAAATAAAAGTAAAAAATAAAACAGATTGATTGTACGTAAAACCAATAGATAACAAGCTGCCTGGAAAAAAATTGTATTAATTAACACATATAAAAAACGAGAAGCTGTCCGGATACGGTGGAATTCCACCAGAATGTTATGCCCTGTCCAATTGCAATAAAAATCAGCATTGATCGGGAAAACTAAATCCTTCAAGGCGTGCAACTCCCATGACTTCCCCAATTTCCCGACTTGTCAGATGTACACGAGAATTCAGCAAAGCCCTTTTTTCTTTCCTAAGTTCCCTTTTTGTCCAAAGTTATAAAAGTGGTTTTTTAAGATGAGCATCTTAGATTTTCCCCGCCTACACTTACTCGGCTTCGCCCGCATCCACGCCCCTACAGGACATAAAAATGGAGGAGTGGATGTCAGTAGCAACACAGTCTACATGAACGGTAAGCCCTTCGACCACCACCGTGGAGCGTCCGAGTACCACGAATACCTCTACAATTTGGGACCAAAGTTTAACGCCCAAGGGGAATTGGATGAAAATGGTCCTTTCAGTATGGCAATGGGATGGGACTTTGGCGGTAACGGTCACTTCTCTATCGAGGCACAAATTGTCAGCACGCAAAGGGAATTTGGACAAGTTGACCAAAATGACCCAGTGGTAGGACGTTCTGTTGATTTATGGGGTCATTACAACGAATACGTTAAAACAAGTTTTAATCGCGCCCGAATCTTTGAATGCGACCCAGCTTCCAACTGGACTAGCACAATTATGTTGGGTCAACTCGCCTTCGGACGCCAAGGCGTTTCCCACGAAGTCCCATATATGCTATCTGCCCCGATTACAGGTATGCAGTTAGCTCGCTGGCAAGACTTTAACCACATCCGCGAATTGCCTCAACACTGCCTCAAGGATGAGTTTAAACGAGCGGCTGTTTATCAGTTTACGATCCCCAAAGATACCCAAGATTTCCTGTGGTCTGAAGAAGCCGCCCAGTCACCAACTGTATCTCTACTGCGGGAAGCAATGAATCGTGAGGATGTCTTGGGGCTGGTGATGCAATTGGGCATTAGTAATATGTCTGCGCCAGTTCAACCCGATTTACCTAGTTTCTGGGAATTGCACGGAACTATCGGTTTATGGTGTCAAGACGAACTTTCTACCTATCCTCACGGTCGGCTGCTGACTCCCCGACGTGCTGCTCTTTCGCAAACAGAATCTAAACCCCTTTCTAACCTCACCCTGCAAGTCACCCCCCAAGGCGTGAGTTTAAATACGGTTACGGCAGTGCCTTGTGTGGGACGCGCCCCCAAAGCTGGACCAGGACCAACCCACGCGATTGGTTCTAAGCTCGACTTGGGTGATTTGGAATTGCGTACCGTTAACAGCCAACAGCTAATAGCGCGGATACCCAAAGAAGCATACCAAAAGGAGCCGCATCAATTAACTAGTGGAATTGTAGATGTTCCTTTAGCCCAAGAGTGGGAAAATTTATCTCAGGAAATAGAACAGCAAGGTCTGTGCATCATCGGGACGGCACCTGACGGACAACAGCGAATTCTCGTTCAAGAGGAGGAAATCAATCTTCAGGTAGATGACGGTTGTTTGTTTGTCGAACATCCCAATAGGCATAGCGGTGAAGACCACGCAGTGGAGTTAGAAGTGCGGTCTTTCGTGCGCGGGCGTCCGGCGGCGGTTGAAGCGGTTTACCTGCGTCAGTTCTATAACCCGAGAGCCTTTCCTCAACTACGCTACGAGTTTGAAAGTGATCCCGCCAATGCAGGTAAGGCTTTCCATTACCCACGTAGCTCGGAAATGGAAATTGTCCACTTTAAGCAAGGGTTGCGGCAATCCAAGGGAGAGTTTGCCCCCACATGTGCAATTTCCACGGACGACAAGGGGCGTGCTTGGGTGACTCTGCGCGGTGCCAGAGCAGGAACGACACGGGTGCTGCTATCTGCTCGCCCTGATGAGTTACCTTGTGACTCTACTCACCTAGAGGAAGCGGCAATTGCTTACGACAATGATGATAAACTAGGCTTTTGGTCTGGTGCGGGCTTTTTTGCAGTGCGGGTGATGAGTGATGATTGGCACCTGGATGAAATTCCCGATGCAGCGGTAGATTTTAACTTAATCTACGAACAGATCCTAGCTTTCTACGAGTTAAGTTTCTCGTTTATGAAAGTCGATGTCTTTAGTCTCGCCGACCAATGCAAGGTCGAGACTTACGCACGTCTGATGTGGCAAATGTCCGATCCACGCAACAAATATAAAACTTACTATATGCCGCCAACGCGGGATATGTCCCAAGCCAAGTCGATGCTTTTGCTGAAGTTTCTGCAAAATCTACAGCGAGTCGGCTATGTTCCGCCTGCGATGGCACAAGTGCCCGCCCAAGGGGCGATCGCAGAACCAAAACGCCCGCAACGCACGATCCAGACGCGGGAAGAGTTGGTAAGCGCCCTGAAACAAGCGGCGGAGTTGGAAGTGACTGTGATGTTGCAATACATCTATGCAGGATACTCTATTCCCAACTACGTCACTGGTGAGGAATACGTGCGTCGGGGTTTGTGGACTCCCGAACAGTTACATTTAGCTTGTGGCGACGGCAAAGAAGTCCGAAGTTACGGTATGCGGGGTGTGGTGCTGGAAATTTCCCGCGAGGAAATGATTCACTTTTTGATGGTTAATAATATATTGATGGCGATTGGGGAACCTTTTTATCCAGGAGTCCCCAACTTCAAGGAACTTAACGCACGCTTCCCGATTGATGTAGACTTTGCCCTAGAACCAATGAACGCCGCTTCTCTACAGCGTTTTATGCGTTTGGAGATGCCTGACTTTTTGGAAGAAAACTTGAGCAACGAATCAGGAAGTGGCGATCGCTCAATTGACAACTTGCACGGTTATGGTTCTTTGAGCGAACTGTACCATCAGATTCGCCAAGGGCTAGAGAATATTCCAGATTTATTCATGGTTAAGAAGGGTCAAGTAGGCGGCGAGCATCGTTTGTTCCTGCGCGATGACTTTAATAAAGTTCACCCAGATTACCAGTTTCAGGTTGACGACCTCAACAGCGCACTTTTTGCGATCGACCTTATTGTTGAGCAAGGAGAAGGATGTCATGCTGAATCACCTAAATTTGAGCGTTCTCACTATCAGCAATTTCGTCGTCTAGCGGATGCACTTTCTAAAGAACACATGACCGATGCTGAGACTGGACGCAAAGTGCCGTGGAACCCCTCCTACCCTGCTTTGCGTAATCCTTCCTTACAGCACCGAGATTACAGCACCAACGTTGTCACTGTTCCCCAAACGAGGGCAGTCATGGAGATATTCAACGAAACTTATTTTCTGATGATGCAGTTGATGGTGCAACACTTCGGCTTGATGCCCACTGCTAGCCTGCGACGCTCAAAGCTGATGAATGCTGGCATTGACGTGATGACGGGAATGATGCGTCCTTTGGGTGAGTTGCTAATGAGTCTGCCTTCAGGCAAAAGCGGTAAAACAGCCGGACCATCCTTTGAGATTGAAACCCCGATCTACATCCCGTCGCCAGAAATAGCAATGAAAGCGATCGCCCGACGATTTGAGCATCTATCACATAAGGCGCGTGAATGTCAAGTTATCCATAGCACGGTCTACGAGATGTTTGATTTCTACGCCAGATTCTTTGAAGACCTGGCTCATCATCCCCAGTCGTTGTTGCATTGAGTCATTAGTCAAAGAACAAATGACCCTCACGGGTTCGCCAGTTCCCGCTTGTTGGGAAACCCTCATTCGCCCTGCGGGCAGGCTACGCCAACAGGACTGGTCTCACAAAAAACAAATAACAAACAACAAAGGACAAATGACAAATGACAAATGACAATAATATTGAAACTGATGTACTCATAGTCGGTGGCGGACCTGTGGGTCTAGCACTGGCAGTGGAACTACGTTACCAAGGTATCGATTGCATCCTCATAGAGCAGACTGATGGGGTGGTGACTGACCCCAAGGTGAGTACAGTTGGACCGCGCTCGATGGAGTTTTGCCGCCGTTGGGGCATTGCCCAGCAGATACGCAATGCAGGGTGGCCCGCCGACCACACCCTAGATATTGCTTGGGTGACATCTGTTGGAGGTCACGAAATTTACCGAGCTCACTTTCCCTCTTATGCCGAGCGATCGCTACCTGACTACACACCGGAACCGGAGCAAGTCTGCCCACAAAACTGGTTCGCCCCGGTGTTCCTAAATGACTTGGGAGAATATCCAGATGGAGCAATTCGGTTTCTCTCTCGCTTGGATAGCTTTGAACAGACAGATAAAGGTATAATCGCCCACGTAACAAACCTGGAAAAAGAAAGTACAGAAATCATCCACGCCCAATACATGGTAGCTTGCGATGGTGCCCGCAGTACGGTACGTAAGGCTTGTGGTGTTGATGCTCCTACCTTCCACCCCACGCAGGTGTTTCAGAGTGTTGTGTTCAAGGCACCTGAACTGGCGACTGTGATGGGCAAAAACCATGCAATGGTTTATTATTTGGTCAACCCAATTCTTCAGGAACCACTGCGCGCAGTAGATGGGGACTCACTGTATCGTCTGATTTTGAAGCCAAAAGAAGACGGAAGTGTGCGTGATGCTGAAGAAGCCATCCGCGCCGCCATATCAATTGATACTCCGTTTGAAATTGTTTCCAACGTTCCGTGGCGTCTCACCCACCGAGTCGCAGACAATTTCCGAGTGGGAAATATCTTCTTCGTCGGCGACAGTGCCCATACACTTTCCCCCTCTGGCGGTTTTGGGATGAACACTGGCATAGGTGATGCAGCTGACTTGGGCTGGAAACTTGCCGCCACTCTCAAGGGTTGGGCTGGTCCCAACTTGCTCGACACCTATGAAATCGAACGGCGTCCCATTGCAGTGCGAAACCTCCAACAGGCAAACGCCAACTTGCAACGCACCCAAAAACGCGCCATCCCTCCAGTCATTATGACTGACACCCCAGAAGGGGAACAAATCCGCAAAGAGATGGCTGTTGGTATGGAACGCAGTAACGTGAAGCGCGAGTTTGAAGCGCCTGGGGTTCACTTCGGGTTCCGCTATGAGTCCGGTGGTATCATTCCTGATGGTACACCCCCAACTGACGACCCCTTTGAGTGGAAACAGAGTAGCTACCCTGGCTGTCGGGCACCCCATGCCTGGTTGGAAGCTGGTAAATCTACTTTAGATTTGTTCGGTCGCTCTTTTGTGCTAATGTGCTTCCAGTCAACGCAGGGAGTCGAAACATTAACAAAGGTTTGTCAGGAAAAAGGAGTGCCTCTGATGAGCCAGCACATCGATAACCCCGAAATCGCCAAGCTTTACGAGCGTGCCTATGTCTTGGTGCGACCTGATGGACACGTAGCTTGGAGAGGTGACACCTTGCCTGAAGATTCAGGGGCGTTGATTGACCAAGTTCGAGGGAGCTTTTAACAGTTATCAGTTACCAGTTATCAGTTACCAGTTCTTCACTGTTCCCTGTTCACTGTTCACTGTTCACTGGTTAAGTAGTATCTTATGGAGCATAAAAAGAAATGCATATATTCATTTTTCAGCCGGTAGTGATAACTATCAACTACATAACTGAGAACTGAATTATGAAACTTTATTATGCCCCAGCGTCATCCTATTCCCAACGAGTCCTCATCGCCCTGTACGAAAAGAAAGCAAATTTTACACCGATTGAGGTAAATCTTTTTGACCCCCAAGCTCGTGAAGAGTATATGCAAATTAACCATTTTGCCAAGATACCCACCCTAATGACTGAGAAAGAAAATGTAATATTTGAGGCTAATATAATCATTGAATACCTTGACCAAAAATTTCAAAATACATCCCGCTTGATTCCTGCTGACCCAGAACAAGCCCTAGAGGTACGGATGCTGGAACGGACGATTGATGTGTATATCAACGGTGGGCGAGAGGCGCTATTTGCTGATACCCAGCGTCCGGTAGAAGAACGAGGCAAAAAAGAGGTTCTCAAAGCAAAGCGGTTATTGGAAACAGCACTCGCTCTGCTTGATGAAAAACTGGCAAGTCGTACCTGGTTGGGAGGAGAAGAGTTTACGATCGCAGACTGTGCCGCAGCTCCCACCCTCGCCTACCTGCGTATGGTCTACAACTACAACCACTTTTCCAACTTGACAAATTACGTCAAACGTTTGGAGTCTAGACCATCCGTTGCGCAAGTTTTCAACTTGGGACGCGACCAGATGACAAAGATGCTGTCTGAACTGCGGAATCCATTGCAACTAGTGCCTTTAGAGAGTTAGTAAACCAAAGGCTTTGCCCCTACTAACCCGTATAGCGGTTCTTTGAGTTGAGTGCAATACATCAAGTTAGGAGAACCACAGATGGACACAGATGGACACAGATAAATAATTACTTCATCCAAACGAGAAGCGCTATAATTCAAAACTTTTTCTTGGAGATAAAAAATGACTAGTTCGACAATTGAAAGATTAAACCCATTTATACGTGAAGTTATCCAAGATCCCTACACAGTCTATCGTCGCTATAGAGAAGAAGACCCGGTTCATTGGGGAGTATCGGCGAATCCCCAGTTGCCGGGAGCCTGGTACATCTTTCGTTATGACGATGTCATGAAGGTTCTGGAAGACCGGAGATTTGGTCGCGAGACTTTGAACGAACGAGAGGACGTTGAAACCACACCAGTGCCAACCGCATATAACGCGTTCCTGTCTTTGGTCAGCAACTGGATAGTCTTTCGGGAACCACCCAATCACACACGGCTAAAATCGCTGGCTAGTAAGGCATTCACCCCAAAAATTGTCGAAAACATCCGTCCAGCCATCTATGAAATCGCAGACAATCTGTTGGATAAAGTCCAGAACCGTGGTGAGTTGGACTTGGTTGAGGAGTTTGCTTTCCCTCTGCCAACTAAGGTGGTTGCGATTATGCTCGGTGCTGATCCCGAAGATTTGCCGTTGTTCCGTGAATGGGCACTCGCCATGCAGCATGCCAGCGCCTCCCGTTTGAAACCACCACCAGAAGTCTACGAACGTGCAAACCAGGCTGCCCAATCATTCGTGGATTATTTCACCCCTCTCATCACAGAACGACGTGCCAATCCGCGCGAGGATTTGATCTCGGCTCTCGTCAAGGCTGCTGATGAGGGCGACAAACTGAGCGACTTTGAAATCGTCGCCACTTGTACCCACTTGTTGACCGCAGGACACGAGACCACAATTAACCTAATTGCCAAGGGGGCACTGGCGTTACTGTATCATCCAGAAGTACTCAAAAAGTTACGCTCCCACCCCGAACTGATCCCTGCGGCAATCGAAGAGTTCGTCCGCTACGACACCCCAATCCAGATGGTGACACGCTGGGCTTATGAAGACGTTGAGGTTGGCGGCAAGTTGATCCGGCGCGGGGATAGCGTGGGGGTCATGCTTGGCTCAGCCAACCGAGATCCCGCCCAATTCAAGAACCCCGATGTTCTGGATATACAGCGGCAAGAAAACAAACACAGTGCCTATGGCGGCGGTATCCATTACTGCCTTGGTTCGTCGCTAGCCCGTGCCGAGGGTCAGATCGCCATAAATGTCTTGCTCAACCGTTTGCCTGAGCTTCGTTTGGCACAAGAAAACATTGAGTGGGCAAACAACATCGTGTTTCATGGTCCTAATCACCTACACGTTGCTTTTAAAAAACCTGCGATCGCTTGATTTAAGGAGGGGGGAGCAATTGAAAATTCAAAATTCGCTCATTCAAAATTCAAAAATATGAATTTTTAGTCTTGGCTTTTCACAAAAGATGTGAATTATGCTAGTTCCCCACTCCAAAATATTTTTGTAAATAAGGCATAAATAACATGAGTCTTATACAAGGTTTGACAAAAGCTATTGTTTATGTAAAGGACATAGACAAACAGATAAACTTTTACCGCGACCAGTTGGGGCTTGAGGTTAAATCCTTCAAAAGTATAGAAGGACGTAGCGACAAACAATGGGTGGAGTTTGCAACTGGCGAATGCACCTTGGTGTTGCACGGTAATTTGGAGACACAACACGGTAAGGATAGACCTAAGCTAGCGTTTCACGTTGATGATTTTGAAACTGCATACCATACGCTAACTGAACGTGGCGTCAAACTCAGCCCTGTTCGTTCCCCCTCGCCTGGTCTAAAAATTGCTGAAGGTGTTGATCCAGAAGGTAATCCGTTCACCATTGATTGCCAGGAATAAATAACCTTCCCTAAAGAAGCAAGGAATGAACAAGGGTGGCGTAGACAAGGGAAAGCCTTGTCGTCAGATATTGCCCACCGTCAACCCCTACTGAGAAGTTGGTAAATTTGCAAAATTTGATTAACCCACACAGGTAGAAACAATGAATATGCAAAATTCAACAACGCCCGAGACAAAAACTTGTCCCTTTAAACTTGCAGAGGAGTTCCAACCTTTTAGCAACCCACAATTGGAAGACCCCTATTCGTTTTATCAGCGTGCTAGAAGTGAGGAGCCTATATTTTACAGCCCATTGTTCAACGCTTATGTGATCACTCGTTACGATGATGTTTTAACTGTACTGAAAGACCCAGTCAAATTTTCTTCAGCAACTAGCCTTCAGACAGTTCAAAATTTCACCCCAGAAGTCATTGAAGTGCTGCGTCAAGGTTTACCCTTTGTTTCTTTAATTAGTAGCGATGGCGAACTGCACAAACGATTGCGAGATCCTTTACTCAAAGAGTTTGCTCCAGAGCGACTTACCCGCATGGAAGACTCAATTCGCGCTATTGGCAACAGGTTAGTAGACGATTTTGTCAATGATGGTCACGTTGAAATCATGTCAAAATTTGCTCATAACCTAGCCCTTGAGGTCATCCTCAATATGTATAATGTCCCCCTAGATAGGATGGCAGAAATCAAGCAGTGGGCTAACAACACAACAGCATTATTCTCGTCAGCTTTGACTCCAGAACGCCAGATCGAATGCGCTCGCACCTTCCCTGCTTTACAGCACTATGCTGCCAGTCTTGTCGAAGAACGACGGATTGCACCCGGCAATGACTTTATCAGCAAGATGTTGAATAGCGACCTCACCACGAACGAATTGGCGCTGATTTTATGTGAAATGCTTATTGCCGGACATAAAACAAGTGGTAATCTAATCGGAAATGCTTTAAAACTCCTGTTGGAGCGCCCACAACTTTGGCAAGCTCTACGTGATGACCCATCATTGATACCTGCGACTATAGAAGAAGTACTCAGGTACGATACTCCCGCCCCATCAATGGTTCGCACTACCACCCAAGAGGTTTCTGTTGGGGGAGTCACACTACCTAAGGATAGTCGCATCCTTTTGGTATATAGCTCTGCCAACCGCGATGAAACTCAGTATCCAGATGGTGAAAACTTTAATATTGAGCGTTTCAAACATACTGCAGCAAACCACCTCGCATTTGGTCATGGAATGCATTACTGTACGGGTGCAAATCTAGCACGTCGGGAAGGACGTATTGCACTCGAAATATTGTCTCAGCGGTTACCTAATTTACGACTTCGCCCCAACCAAGAATTTATCCATTTCCCCGCAATGGGAAACCGTGGTTATACACAGCTCGAACTGGAATGGGATATTCCCCAAAAAGGTTAAGCCATTCGCTTGCATATTTCTCAAACTTTCATCGCTATTAACTCATATCAATCACAAGGAGCAAACTTCCATGAGTCAACCCTCTCTTCTACAACGCGGTTCAACTGGTGCAGATGTCGAACGCTTGCAAGGCGAGTTATCCCAGCTGGGATACCAAGTTGGAGTTGACGGCATATTCGGTGAATCTACCGAAAACGCCGTCAAAAAATTCCAACAAGACCATAACTTAACTGTGGATGGAATAGTTGGACCCCAAACCGGCAGACAGTTAGGCGCTGCTTTGGCTTAACCCAAATTTCATCGCTTGCATATCTCCCAAACGTTCACCACTATTAACTCATATTAATCACAAGGAGCAAACTTCCATGAGTCAACCCTCTCTTCTACAACGCGGTTCAACTGGTGCAGATGTCGAACGCTTGCAAGGCGAGTTATCCCAACTGGGATACCAAGTTGCAGTTGACGGCATATTCGGTGAAGCTACCGATAAGGCAGTCAAAAAATTCCAACAAGACCATAACTTAACTGTGGATGGAATAGTTGGACCCCAAACAGGAAGACAGTTAGGCGCTGCTTTGGCTTAACCTAAATGTCATAAATAATGCAGGTTGATGACCTCAACCTGCGTTAGTTTGAGAAATTTTAAGCATAAATAAAGAAGATGAAGTTCATACCCCCTGTACTCCCTGTACTCACTATCATTTTTTTGGGGACTGCTTTAACTTCTAGCATTCAAGCTAAACAACAAAAACCGCAGCAGACGCCGCAACCAAAACTTAGCCAAAAGCAATAAATGTCATCTCCAGATTCTTTAGAATATCTAACCTCTCCTGAAACAACATCTATGAATCTTCCCTTTTCGGAAGCAGTACGTGTTGGTAATATGCTTTACCTGTCAGGGGTTATCGGAAACATACCTGGAAAGAAACAGCTTGTAAGTGGTGGAATTCAAGCTGAGACAAAGCAAACTATGGAGAATATCAAACGTATTCTTGAGAGGCATGGGTCATCACTCAGTCAGGTGGTTAAATGTAAGGTGATGCTTGCAGATATGAAAGAATGGAGCGCGATGAATGAGGTTTATCTTACTTATTTTTCGGCATCCAGATTGCCTGCAAGAAGTGCATTAGGAGCAAGTGGTTTAGCTCTAAATGCACGGGTAGAAATTGAGTGCATAGCAACAGTTAAATAAATGAGAATTAGTCTACAATCATCAGCTTCTTTGTCATGTTATACAAACTTAAAAAGGTCAGTATTAGTTTAATAAAAAATAAAACCTATGACTAACGCAAGAATGCAATCTCAACCAAAAAGTACAACTAATATCTTCAAAGATAAGAATTTTTACATTGTCAATTTGGTGACGGTGATAGGAATTTTAGGGGGAACCCTTTATGCTCCAGCGCTGCCAACCATACAACAATTTTTTAAAGTTACAGAAGCCGAAGCTTCATGGACATCGACAATTTTCCAGGTGCCCGGTGCCATTATTACTCCGATATTTGGAATTTTAGCTGACATTTTAGGCAGAAAACAAGTCCTGATTCCTTCGCTGCTAGTGTTTGCCCTTGGTGGCGCGGTTAGCGGCTTGGCATCTAATTTCACGGCACATTTGGGAGGGCGACTTTTACAAGGTGTTGGTGCTGCTAGCTTAGAACCGCTACAACTTACCGTTATCGGCGACCTTTATCGCGGGAGAACGCTAGGCACTGCGATGGCACTTAATGCCGGTTTGATTGGTATGAGTGGGGCAATTTTTCCTCTGATTGGTGGGATATTAGGCGGGTTTGACTGGCGATATACGTTTTTACCAGCGTTGCTTGCCATTCCACTGGCGTTTTTGGTACTCGTGACACTAAGATTACCAAGGCGACCCCAGAACGCAGAAAAGTTTGAGCTAAAATCTTATGTACAAAGTACCTGGAGCAGCATAAACAATCGTCACGTACTAGGGCTGTTGTTTGCGGTCATGTCTCTGTTCTTACTGCAAACTTTATGTTTAACCTTTATCCCATTCTTGGCGGTAGACAAGTTCCGTACATCAGAAGCGCTAAATGGCATCCTCCTGACAAGTATGTCAATTGCGCTGGCGCTTGTCGCAGCTCAATTGGGACGTTTAACTCAGAATTTGTCGGAAATCAAACTCATCAAACTCTCTTTTATTCTCTTTGCAGCCGCCCTGTTAATTCTCCCGATTGTTCCTAACTTTTGGTTACTATTCATCCCGCTTTTTTTACTAGGTGCAGCTCAAGGTATCGCCCTTCCATCCTCCCAAGCACTGTTAGCAGGGCTTTCTGCACAAGAATCTCGGGCGGGATTTATGGCGGTAAATACCTCGATTATGTCATGGGGACAAACACTTGGTCCTTTTTTAGGAAGCATTGCTGTTAGGTTTTGGGGAATACAATCAGTCTTTTTTGCCAGCGCCGTCTTTTCGCTGATTTCATTTGCTCTGTTCAATTATTTCCTAACGACTAAAGTATTCGATTTCACAGCCAAAACCATACAGCTACAGGTTCCACCAGTTAGCAACGAACAACCAACTTCCCCATTCCCACCAACTTCCCCATTCCCACCAACTTCGTTTCCACTCCCTGCGTCTCCCACAATCCTACAACAGCCTATTGCACAGCTCCTCCATGTCGGAACTAACAGGGCTATTGAATTGCCGGAACATTTTCAGGTTATTAATATCGGCAAGTCCAGCGATCGCCTGATAAGCGAAGTAGATCTTTCAGATTTTCCCAATTCTGGAGTTATCTCACGAGTTCACGCCCAGATTCGTTACGATGGAGAGAATTACTATATCCAAGACCTCAACAGTTCTAACGGCACTTTTATTAATAAATACCCACTTATACCAGGTGTTTGGTACAAATTAAAACCAGGTCTGCACATTAGTTTTGGTAGGCGAGACGCGATCGCATTCATGTTTGCGATCGATTAGTACGTCTGGTCGTTAAAGGGTGTTGGAAACCCTGCTAAAATTTGATACAAATTCAAACTGCTCATTCGCTTTCATTTGAGTCAGCGAGACGCAGTATCATTTATATTTCAGCTATCATGAACTCATTAACACAACTGAGTAAGTGGATATAATGAAACGTAATATAGCGACTGTTATAAAGCAAGTAGGAACAGTGTTTTCCCTTCTTCCTTCTTCCTTCTTCCTTCTTCCTTTTACTTTATCAAAATAGGCGAACAGGTTTAGAATTAAGACGCGCAGAAATAGCTGTTACCCGCTTGACCACAGCAATCATATATTGATAATCAGGTGGCTCTGCGTTTGGTAAATATCCAACGTCTTGAACCAAATTAGGAGGAGCATCTTTGAGATAATTACGAATCAACTCTTGACGATTTCTTTCGATGTTTGGTCCAATCAAAACAGCACCTAGTGGAACATTTTGAGACTCAGTGAATAATATGCGAAATACATTACCTAATTTTGTTCTATACAAATTAAATTCCTCTAAGGAAATAGCACCAGCAGCAGCCTTTCCTTGTGCCACCCATTCAAGCACTGTTTCTGGTGTAGGAGCAAATAGGATTTCTGCCAATGTGAAACCAAATAGATTGTACAGGGGAAAATAATACCCAGTGGCGGAACCTGGTTGACCTAGGGCAACTGTTTTCCCCTGTAAATCTTTCAATTGTTGCACAGGACTGTCTTTGCGTACAACAAATATCGCTCGTGAATTTCTTTCCATCTCCAGAGGGAAAATTGGTAAATATTGATAGTTAGCACTTGCAATTGCTGCCAAACCCGCAGGAGCAAAGACTAATGACCAAGCATGGCGCTGAATGCGCTCAATCGCTATATTCTCATTGAAAGTCGGTTCTAATTGAATAATTGCCCTTGCTTTTTCACCCAAATATTCACGGAAGCGAGCAAATCGTTCTATCGCTTGTTTTCCTTCTCGATAGCTAATCACACCAATAACTAACTCAAGTTGTTGATTTGATGTTTCCTCTCCTGCACAGGCAGTGATGAAGAGTAGCATCTGCAAAATAAATAAACGTCGGGAAAGTTGGGATGGCATTAACAGATTTTAGCAAATATTTTTCTGGACATCTTGTTATTATCTAACAATTTTATTGCATTTTTCTAAGCGAATCAAAATCTGACTTTTCACGTCATGTGGAAAAGTCCACAAAAAATCTAACTTTCAAATCCAAAATTCAAAGTCTCTCTCCTTATAAAAGAGAGATTTAGAGAGAGGTTTTCCAGATACCGTGAAAAGTAAGAATCAAAATATAGCATGGATAAATTTTTATAAGCAATTTTTCTGTCATATCAGGTTCGGATGAGAACTGTAAAAAACCCTCTTTCCGCCTGACGGCACCCGTCTCACAACGAGCGCAGAAGGGTAGCGGAGCCATTGCGTTGGGTGTTTACCCGAGTGTGCATTCCTTGCGTGGTGAGAGAACTTTTGATAAATGATGAGCGCGAACTTGATATAATAATTAGGTAAATTTTTCTGGAATCATTAAGATATATGAAATTATATTTGGATTGATTTTCTGTCATTTAGATATAACAGGTGTATATTCAGCAAAAAGAAAAATCATGAAAATAGGAACTAAGGTTAATCTAATTTTAATAATAGTTGTTATCAGCGGTATATTGATTAGTGGTATCGCTTTATCAAATGTACTTTACACAAAAGCAGAGAATGAGATAACTTCTAAAGCCTTGATTCTCATGCAAATTGCCAACTCAGTAAGAAGCTATACCAACGAGCGTATACAACCCTTGTTGTTACCAAAAGTGGACGATCCCAATCAAGAGGAGTTCATTCCAGAATCCATACCAACATATACCCTTAGAGTGGTGTTTGAAAAATTTCGTCAAAACAAAGAATATGGCAATTTTATCTACAAAGATGCCACTCTGAATCCAATAAATTTCCGAGATAAAGCTGACGAATTTGAAGCTGACATTGTTGAACGATTTCGTAAAGAACCTGGGAATAAAAGCTTATCTGGTGACCGGACTATTTCGGGAGAAAAACTGTTTTATAACGCCCGACCTTTTGCCATTCAAGACAAGAGTTGTCTGCGCTGTCATACCACTCCTGAATTAGCTCCAAAAAGTCAAATAGCGACCTACGGAAAAGACCATGGTTTTGGATGGAAGCTCAATGAAATTGTCGCAGCCCAAATAGTTTATGTTCCGGCTGAGGATATTTGGAAAAATGCTTATCGGTCATTTTTTCTGATCATAGGAGTTGTCGGAATTATTTTTACAGCCATCGTTTTTATCATGAATCAGTTGTTGAAAAAAGTTGTGCTACAGCGTATTAAAAATATTGCAACTGTGGCAGAACAAGTTAGCGTCGGCGATATGAATGCCCATTTTGGTAAACAATCTAAAGATGAAATCGGAGATTTAGCAGAAGCTTTCAATCGGATGAAGTATAGTTTAGAAATTGCTCTCAATATGTTAAATAAAAATCAGAAGTAGATGGATTGAAATAGAATACGGTTGGTGATAAGACAATTTGGAAAAACAATAACTTTTGTAGAGACGTTGCATGTGAGTCCAGCGCTGCAGTCCTTGTTTCCCGACAGCAGGCGACTGGCGTTGGCGCAGCCTCTCCGGAGGAGATACCCAAAGGGCAACGTCTCTACACGTGTACGGGACAGCACATTCGTGCCAAGGCTTCGTCGCAAAGTATCCGTGAGAGGTACGCTAGTGACCTCTCCTACACCGAATCAGAGATTACGATACATGAGTTTTTTTACAAGCAGTCTATTGACTAAGCATACGTCGCTCAAACTCTATAGCGAGTTTTGGTTCGGGAATTTGCTTTGCCAAATACCTGACAAATTCTGGTAAGGAAATTTGTGGGTGAGATTGCAAAACCTGTTTAATGATAAATTTAGCGATTGGACCAACGGAATAAGCTAACTCACGCTCGCATTTATTGATAAAGTTGGCATCGATTATTTGATATTCCTGGGTTGACGATTTAGCTGAGTCGGGAGATGAAACATTGAATCTTTCTAATATAGCGATCGCCTGTTTCTGAAATTTTTCTTGTCGCAGTGGCAATATGTAAGTCGCTAAACTTTCCACTAATTCTTGGTAATTTGCTGCTTGTTTGACAGCTTCTTGTAAAATTGTCGGCGCGACAGGTCCTATCGATTGCTTTAGCAACTGTTCCAAGTTGGTATATTGTTCTGAGCCTAGGAATAAATTCAGTTGGGGTTGTTTGGTTGCTGAAGATTCACGAACACCAACAGCAGGAGAGGGAGACACCTGCTGTGACTCGCGTGACGACAAGGAAGCAGAAACAGATGGGGAAGTAGGAACTCCCACGTGGGAAGAAGCTGCGGGAGGGTTTGCCTCATGCCGCTTCTTTTGAAAGGGTTTGCCAAAGGGTGACAACTGCGTGTTGGCAATGGAAAGTAAATTTTCCTTGTTTTGCTGTGTGTTTTCCTGAATGCCAGAAACTTCTAGTTCTTGGAAATCTTGGAAAATCCTGCTAATATTACCAGGTAAAATATCAATAACTGCTTGTGTGCCTGACAGCCAAGTATGCAGCTTGATACCTTTGGCTTGCAAAAGGTTTTGTAATTGAGTCATCCATTTTGCAACTGGTAATCCGACTTGCGGATTTGCTGCTACAAGAGTTTCTAGAACCGTTTGGGAAAATAATTCTGGCTTTTCGGCAGGCGTTGCAGCGACTATTAAACATTGTCCCTGCTCCGCGCCAGTTTGCAAATCTTCTATCCAATTCTCCAGCGAAGTCCCCTCAGATTGTTCTGAGATAATTAAATCTAAGATAATGATTTGCTGACTTTTTTGAGCGCGGCGTAACTCTTGTCTTAACCAAGAACGACTCAAGCGCATTCCATCACCCAAAATTAACCAGGCTTCTCCATCTTCGATTTCTTCGACGTGCCCGCGTAAGTACAATAAGGATGTTGGTGTCTTTTTTCCCGCACGAAATTGTGAGGGAAATTTCGTTTCTGATTCACCATGCGAACGAGTAAATGCTTGGATGATTAAGCGTACTTCTGACCAACTTTTGCCTTTTTGAGGAAAATATTCTACCTCAAAACCGCCAGCACCAGCAAACAATCGACTCAAATCAGTAGTCGTTTTCTTGTTTGAGAGTGCATCAATCACAACCGCACGTCGCTGTTTGTGAGATTCAACAATTGCCGGCTTGAATCCAACAATTAATTCTCCTACTCCTTCTACAATTCGTTTGGGTGTTTGCAGGGGATATTCTGGATGGAGTTGACTCTCTCCACGATTGAGCTTTTGTTGATTAATCAGACGCAGTTGCTGATTTAATTTATCAATATATTGCAGCGTCTGGCGGTAAACATATTTGTAAAGCCCGTCTGCTTCAATGACTCCATGTGAATCAGCTGCTTCACCCAACAGTCCCTGCATTAAATAGTAAGTGAAGACTCCATGCCCTAATTCTGGAAACTCCCAAGACTGTTGTCCTTGATCGCAAGATAGCAAGGCGCAAAATCCCTTACTTTGAGAAGCACGTTGTCTCAAGATATCCATCATTTGTGTTGTGGGATTGAGGAAAGTCTCAGAGATGTTTCCATCTCTGGCGCTCCCACGGTTTCCACCCAACAACCTCATATCACCGCTATGACAGGTGTCTAAACAAAGTAACTGTTGGTTGGCACGACTAGCCCCTAATATTCCTACCAGTTCTTGCATGCCTAACCCTGTAGCGAGCAAGTCTTCTTTGCGGGTATCTGCCAGACATAGAACAGCTTGCTGAGTATTCGGCTCTAACACCCCATGTCCTGAAAAGTATAATAGGATGGAGTCTTGGGATTGAGACTGTGAAACAATTTGTTGCAGGCTCCGACGAATACTTTGCAAAGTCGGGGGTTTTGCCGCAAAATCGTGATGAACAATCACTTCTTTATTAGGAAATCCTTGGGTAGCGCTGCTGAGCGCTTCTCCTAACCCTTGACAATCTAACGCTGGGTAGCGTAAAGAAGGTAAGCTCGGCTCTTGATATTCGTTAACACCTACCAATAAAATCCAAAGCTTACCTTCTCCTGTTGTTAATATATGAGTCGAGCCACTAGAACCAACACCGAGCGGAGACATATTTACTACTTAATCCTAAAAAAAACTTTAATAATTTAGTATGAGTCCGTTTAGCCAAACCCCTCAAGGCTTTAATGTGTAGCTTCAAGGAAATTGTTTCCCCTTCCACTTAACTATAGCAATCCGGTTTTATTTTTGAAAAATCTAAGTATCTTTCGGGTGTGCCTTGCCTACCGTATCTGAGTTATATCTGGGTTTTGGTAAGCATTGTCCACCCTACTGTATTTCAAAAATCTTTGGAGGAGTCCTATCTAGCAAATTTGCTACGTTAATTACTTAAATTAAAGTTCATTTTGTACCCCTTAGCTCACTCAATACGGATTTTCCCTGTAGGCATCAAACACTTTTCTCTATAATTTATTAATCAAGTTTATTTTACAAATTACGTTAACTGTTACAAAACTTAATGATGGTATAACGCAAAACATGAAAGTCATTATTAATATTGATAACAGACCTCTAAAATAGAGTTGGCAGGCAAGCTCTAGGTGTTGTAGCACGATCATTAGACTGCATAAGTGTATTTGTGATGTACCTATCCATTAATATGGTGCTCCATTTATGAGTTGTTTAGTTGACTATTTATAAGTTGGTTAGTTTATGCGTTCCCGCCAAGGTATCACTGAGCTATTTACGACTTTCTTACAATTTGACGCTGACAGGGTCATTGGTTGGGCTACTGATAGTAGGCTGCGTCGAAATATACTCAATTGTCAGGCGCGTTTATCAGAGCCAGAAAATTCCGAGACTTTTTGGGTATCTTACTGGTATAAAGTATGGCAAACCAAAACGGAAAATCTGGCAGGAGGACATTTGTCAGCTTATTTACAAGAAGTGTGCTTTTGGGCGGCGAAGAAAACAGCTGTTAATTTCTCTTCTGGGCAGTACACTTTATCTGACTGCTTCCAAATGGTGACAACGAGTACAGATAAGGTTTTGAAAAGGTTTAAACCCGAGATGGGTTTTAACCTCAAGAATTACGCCAGTGCGATTTTTAGCAGCGAACTCAAGGAAATGCTGCGCCAGCAGAACGAAGTTGATATTAGTACCAATTGGCGATTGTTACGGAGGCTAAGCCAAAAGCGGTTGGTAGAGTCTTTACAAAATGCAGGGCTGAGTGCGGACACAATAGAACGTTATATATTAGCTTGGAAATGTTATCAGTCGCTATATGCTCCACAGCAATCTACTGGGACTCGCAAATTGGCAAGACCAGATGACGCTATATGGACTGCGATCGCTCAGCTTTACAATTTCCAACGCCAGACTCAACTGTCAAGCCCAGGCGCAGAGTCCAGTCCGGAAACGATAGAAAAATGGCTGGTTGCTAGTGCGAAAGCAGCCCGCGCTTATTTGTATCCAAATATGGCTTCCCTAAATGCGCCGAGAGGGGATGATGATTCTGGGGGGGAATTTCAAGATTTTTTACCGCAACTCAAGCAGGAATCGTTACTTACGGAAATTGTTGCTGAAGAAGAACTCGTTGAGCGACAGTCACAGCAGTCTGAAATCAGTGGTGTGTTACTTGCAGCTTTGAACGAACTGGATGCAGAGGCGCAAAATATCATCAAACTCTACTACAGTGAAAATTTAAAGCAACAGGAGATTGCAAAACAATTAGGAGTCAAGCAGTACACCGTTTCTCGTCGGCTCACTAAGTCTAAAGAGGTATTATTACTTAAACTTGCAAACTGGACTAAAGAATCGCTGCATATTTCACTAAACTCACAGGTATTAAACTATATCAACACTGTTTTAGAGGAATGGTTACAAGCTCACTATAGCCGTCCCTCAGTTTAGTAGGAGTAACAATTATGACATTCGACCCAGTAGCACTCACTTTAACAAACACAACAGATATGTGGCTAGAAATTTCTGAAGCCGAGAAAACAAAGATTTGGGAGCAAAGCCAAGCTTTTTCCAGCGTTAATCGTCGTTGGAATGCCTATATCAACCGCTTGAGCTTAAACACTGTTCTACCTTGGCTGCGGGAAGAATACGCCGCAGATGCAACTGTTTTTCCTGCTTTGAAGGCTTTACCCAGCATTTGGGAAGTCGTTAATGGCACAGGTATTTCCCTCGGAACGACACGCATAGCATTAATTCCGAGTGAAGCGCTTGATTTGAGCGAACTGCGCGTTCCTCAAGAATGGGTTGATATTCCGAACTGGAGTGCTGATTATTATCTAGCAGTGCAAGTCAATCTGGAAGAAGGCTACATTCGGATTTGGGGATGTACAACACACGCCCAACTTAAGACAATGGGCAGTTATGATGCGAGCGATCGCGCTTACTGTTTAAATGGAGAGGATTTGATTTCTAATCTCAGTATCTTGTGGATGGCGCGTGAAATTTGTCCAGAAGAAGTGACTCACCTTGAAACTCCGCCCTTGACAGAATTATCTGCTACCCAAGCAGAAAACTTGCTCCAACGTTTAGGAAATCCCAGACTTATATTACCACGCTTAGCAGTACCGTTTCAAACCTGGGGAGCGCTCCTAGAACATGGAGGTTGGAGACAACGTTTGTACGAACAACGTCAAGGAGCGCAACAACAATGGTCGATTCGTCAATGGGTACAATCAGGTGTATCAGATTTTGCACAAAAATTTGGTTGGGGAAGTGTAGAGTTACAGCCAACTTTAGCAGGTGCTAGGGGTTCAGAGCCGGAATCGGCAACGCCAACTTTGGTACGAAAATTAACCATTGCCCAACAACCATACGAATTGCGGCTGCAACCCAAAGGTAGTATTGAAGATAGCATATGGCGCTTTGAACTACGCAATGGAAATAGAGAGGAACTGATTCCCAGTGGATTTAAATTGAAACTCCTGACTGAAGATTTACAGCCATTCGAGGGTAATCAAGCGCAAGCCACAAAACCTGTAAACAGGCTTTACGTTGAAGTGGCTTTGGGCGATGCTGGGGAAGGGTTAGTGTGGCAGGTAGAGCCGACTCCAGAAGATTATGAATGCGAAATCTTGTATTTTTAAGTACGATTCGTGTCTTTGCTGAAAACTGTATGGTTTTGTTTGTTCAGCCATGTTGTAGAAGCGTTAAGGCGTTAAATATAATATGATCTGCTGTAAGTAATCTTTAACTAGACTGCCTTTGAAGTCCTCTGCCATAACGGTACATACGAGTGGCGGCACTATGCAAGGCGAGTCAAAAACTTAGCTGAGGTGCGTACCGAAAGTTGACATGAGTGACGGGGATACGCAACTTTAGTCCTGTGCATAATGAGTGGATCTCTAACCCTATGAAATTAAAAAGCATATTTATAGTTAAACAAGAACTTACAAATGACTACAGAACTTAAACCAGGAACTTTCATAAATAATCGTTATCAGATTGAGAAAACCCTTGGACAAGGCGGGTTTGGACGAACTTACTTAGCATTTGATGCTCAACGCTTTGGTGAAGCCTGTGTTCTCAAAGAGTTTGTACCTGCAACCACCAAACAAGGTGTTATTCGTAAATCTAGGGAGCTATTTGAGCGGGAAGCGAAAGTTTTATACCAAATTCAGCATCCTCAAATTCCCAAATTTATGGCTTGGTTGACGGACAACGAGCGGCTGTTCATCGTCCAGGAATATATTGATGGCAAAACTTATGCACAAATTTTATCCCAACGTCTTTCTGCAAAAGGTAAGCCATTTTCCGAAACTGAAGTGAGAGCATGGCTACTAGATATGTTGCCAGTGTTGGAATATATCCACGACTCCAACATTATTCATCGCGATATTTCACTCGATAATATCATGCTTGCCCATAGTCAATCTAAACCCGTGCTGATTGATTTTGGAGTGGTTAAGGAGAAATTAACCCAGATATTATCAGATGAATCTCCAAATCACCAGTACTCAGCTCACGGTTCAGTCGTGGGGAAAATTGGCTACTCTCCACCTGAACAACTGCGTTTAGGACATTGCTACCCCTCTAGTGATATCTACGCACTTGCCGTTTCTGCGCTTGTCCTTTTGACTGGGAAAATGCCATATTTGTTAATGGATGGTTCTCTAAAGTGGCAATGGCGCTCCTATGCCAATATCAGTGACTCTTTAGCTCGCATACTTGAAAAAATGCTGGCAGAAGTACCAACAGAGCGCTACCAGTCAGCAAAAGAAGTTCTGGTTGAACTGAATAATAATAATAATAATAATAATAATAATAATAATAAAAACAACAATAAGAATGACAATAAAAAGTCACCATTTTCACTTGGTGGCATAGTTTCGAGCCTGTTGCCGAAAACACAGCGAATTAACACTAACATTTCTCAAGCGCAGGAAAAACCCAAAGCACTTCGCAATAAAAATTTAGAAGATTTCCTCGTTTTATCAGAACTAGAACAAAAGCTTAGTCAAGCCGGTGAAACAAATACTCAATTGCAGACACAAACGCCTGTCTCTCTCAACCCAGAATTTTTAGAGTTTGTCGGGCGAGAATTGACTAGTTTTGTTGGTCCTTTCGCCAGCTTTTTGGTGAAACAGACTTTGAACAAAAGCCCAGAAATAGCAGGAAACGAATTCATTGAATCGCTAGCTGAGGCAATTCCTGATGCAAATTTAGCACAAGAGTTTAGAAATCGCATCCAACTTTCTATTCAACCTAACTCCCGAAAGCTTGAGAATTCTATCAAGTCACTGCAACCCCAGGGAAGCTATCCTGCGATTAGCAATCCAGAGTTTTTAGAACATTGTCGGCGACAACTGACTAGTTTTGTTGGTCCTGTTGCTAGCGTCATTCTCGAACATACTTTGGATGCACACCCAAATTTAACTCCAAATCAACTTATAGAAACTTTGGTGGCAGAAATTCCTAACCAGGAAAGGGCAGAACAATTTAAAGAAAGCATTCTCAAATTAACAACTTACAACTCAATACATCAAGCATAAAAGAGCCAGAACAAATGTTAGCTGATAATGGTGAGGTGTGACTCACTCCATTCTCGGCTAATTTTGCTATAATCCGCGTCTATTTAGTTATAACTGGACTTTAGACTAAAGCAAGCGATTGCCCAAAGGGCACTGCGCTCTGCGCAATCGCACCCTTGAGAGGCTGGGCAAAAATAAAGGGATGCCTATAATCTGGACTTTAGACTAAACGGGCGATCGTTAAAAAACTTACTTATTGGAATTGATACTAGGCAACAACAAAATGACCCAGGAGCGCGCTCGTTAACGAACTAAAAACCTGAAAGATGATTTATTAAAGGATCAAGCCGTCTTTGAGACTTGCGACTTTCGTCGTGTAGTACCTTTTTTGACAAGAGGATAGCGAATTCTACGTTGGCGTGGCTTCCCAGTTTTCCAACCAGGAGATTTTCCACGGGGCTTTGGAGTGAATATTTCAAGGATTAAAAGCGGATTTTTAATGCATAATTACATGACTTATGTTTTCATGTTCCAAGCTTTAAACCTTTTAAGCACAAAAGTTGGCTCTTACAAATTAAAGTGCTGTTGTCGGTTAACAGATTGTTAGTCCTTTTAACAAATTGATGTCATCGAAAAAACATTATGATGTAAGGTTTTCAGTTTTAACTAAGATCGCTAATCCGCACCTTGTGAGGAATGCTCAAAAACTTACAACTATTTAACTAGACCTGACTTTAGCAGTTTATGAGAGAACTACATTAATTTGTTAAAGCGACAAATAATCTGTTAACCGACATCATTCATGGAACAAAGCATTAGCCCGGACATAGCCCTTCCTGGCACTCAGGGCCTCGAACAATGTGCGTATCATAAAAGACCTTTACTGCTGTAGAGTTGTAACTGTCAAGCTTCTGCAAGTAATTCCAAGCGGTGAGTGCAATTGCTGTGTCGAGGTTCTGTCGTGGTGTCAGGATAATACGTCCGTTAAAGTAGCTCAAAGATCGCGCCTGCTGCCGTAATTGGGTCAACTCTTGATCTTTAATTTGCTTAGGGTTGTAGCTAATAATCACCCCACCGTGTTCCAAATTATGTACTAAAAATTCATCGGCGGGCGGTTCTTTGTATATACCCCACGCTGCTGGGTAGGGGTAGTGCGGCCCGGAGGTTGGTGGATTTGAGTTATAAGTGACTGAAGTACCTACTTCCACATGTTCTTGCCCCAAATCTGGGAAACGTACTCCTGGTAGTATTGTGCCAGGGTACAGCTCTGGCAAGGGTGATTCAGGTGTCATTACTGAAAAGGGTTCGATTAAGCCCTTCCACTCTTGTATGGAATTCATCGTTGAACTAGAAGTTGAGGCGGTACTCGGTTGTGAGGGAGATTCATGAGAGTTCGCAGGCATATTTCCGAATAGTAAAGTTATGCTGATCGCGCAGACCAAGCAAAGTACCAAGAAACCTGATTTAGCTAGCTTAATATTCATATACCCCTCTTCCATTACTCTCGGATAAATTAAACTCTAAAGCATCAATTTTTTTCCCAATAAGGCTTTTATTAGTATCGGGAATGAAATAATCACCATCGCCATTTTTTCAAGCGGTAGACATTACATTTATTTTCCTATCCCGGATGAAACCAGAAATGATAATTAGGTTACGTCTAAAACATTCCTATAGACATAACCTAATTAGCTTTAAAGGTCTTAAATAGACCGCAGGCAATTATCCATTAAAGTCAGAAATTAACCTTTATAAGTTTCCCATTCGTCGCCGCCTGAATACCAAGGCTTGTCTACACATTCATACCATACTCCATCGTCCAATACGGTTCAGTTAAGCTCAGAAGCCTGGTAAATTTTGTCTTCTAAGCTATAGAAGTGTTGATGTACCTGAAAGGCTTCTCGTTTGTATCTCCAGCCATCTAAGGTGATGAGGTTCTAAAAGCTATAGAAGCATCCATCCCACCAGAGGCTATGGAGAGAGCGATCGCACAAGCCCAAGCTCAAGAGAGAAGAATCTTGGAAAACTAAAACAAGGGCAACACATCTATGACTTTGAATCGCTAAAGAACTACCCCGCCCTGCTTTATTGAGGGCAGGGAGTTTTCGGCAACTTTGTTAAGTACAGCGATGAATATTTATTACAGACGCAAAATAATCACTGCAAAGTTAGCAGAGATCGACTCGTTCAACAGTGGCTTGTCTCCCTCTTGATGATTTATATGCTTCGCCGTTATCAAGCGTATTACATGAGTCATCAATGGCAAAATTCCAAATTGCTCTTGCATTTAATGTATAACCGCAGTTGTTAGTTATTGTGGCATTTGTACGGAATGTGCTAGTGTTGGTATTTATGTCAACACACCCCGGTGCTCTAACACCTCCAATAATGTTTAAGCTTTCTAATTCAGAAATTTCTTCATAGTTTAAATCAGAAATAATCATAGATTTTCTCCACAATGTCTAACTCCACTTGAATATTATGAAATTAATTCTAATCTTTCAAGAGATTAAAAATTATTTTAAAAACATAAATAAGTGACTTATGTTTTTTGTTGTTAAAAACTTAAAGCCTTAAAACGGCTTCGCTATTACAAATTGAAGTGCTGTAAAATCCCCCAGAGTTCATATGATAGAGTTTAAAAGTAAGGGTGAGCCAAGAGAAGATATATAGAGATTAATACCTGATGACAGCGTGAAAGGTTGAAAAATCCCAATTTCTAACTGTTAGCTAGATTCAAACTAGCTTTTGTAGAACTTGTAAAATTATCGGACTTATGATTCTGGAGTTTACATAAAATCACAACATATATCGCCAAGAACCACGGCGAGGTGGGAAGTGAGGATTTAAATATCTTGGGAATGATGGCTAATCATAACTTGGCAGCAGCGATTGCTGATTGTGGGTTTTATGGATTTCGCCGTCAACTTGAGTATAAGTGCAAACGATACGGTTCAAGATTAGTGGTAGTGGATAGGTTCTACCCAAGTTCTCAGATTTGTTCTGAATGCGGATACCAGCAATCATATGCCGCTCTTTGAGCGTGTTTATGTCTGTCCTTGCTGCAATATTAGCCGGGACAGGGACTTAAACGCAGCGATAAACCTATCGCGCCTGGGGTCGGCTTAACCCTGAAAAGCCTATGGAGCAGGTGCCGCCGACGGTCTGTGATGAAGTAGGAAGTAAACGCTTTAAACAGCTTTGTTTGTTTTAAGTAGATTTTATAGAGCAGAACCGCTACATTAAGACATTTTTTATATAGTAACGTAATATTTTTGCTGATAATGACTGCTTTTTGCAAGCATAATCAGCAGTACAATGCTCTGAATTCTCCTCAAAAACTAGAAAGTAGAAATTTTTCTCCAAAAAAGCATCGGGACGCGCATAAGTCTTCAAGCCTGACTCCTATAGAAATTTAGAAGCCAAAAAACGAGTTGAAAACGCCCCCAAACTACGGCGGACAAAGATACAAAGAAGAAACCACAACTATTTCACGAGGTAAATAAAATGATTGTCGTCATCAAATCCCAAACACCCGCAGCAGAAATCGAAAGAATCATTCAAGAACTGCATCGCTATCCAGTCACAGTCGAAAAAGTCGTCAGCAACG